>NZ_RZRQ01000002.1:0-125119 GCF_003997785.1 Mesorhizobium sp. M7D.F.Ca.US.004.01.2.1
GTGCGATGTTGAGCGGACCGCGTACCGAGAGATGCTCGCCCTTGTGGTCGAGCACATGCAGCCTGGCGGGGTCGAAATAGAGCCCGCTTTCGGCGTCGCGGATGAAGGCATCGTCGGCAAAGCTGTCCCACAAGCCGGTGACGACATCGTAGAATTCTCGCGCCCTTTGGTAACGCTCGTCATGCTCGACATGCTCGTCGAGGCCGAAGTTGAGCGCCGCATCCGGATTGGACGTGGTGACGATGTTCCAGCCGGCGCGGCCGCCGCTGATATGGTCGAGCGAGGCGAAGCGGCGGGCAACATGATAGGGCGCATCGAACGTCGTCGATGCGGTGGCGACCAGCCCGATATGGTCGGTGACTGCGGCCAGCGCCGACAGCAGCGTGAACGGCTCGAACGACGTGACCGTATGGCTGCGCCGCAGCGCCTCGATCGGCATGTTGAGAACGGCCAGATGGTCGGCCATGAAGAAGGCGTCGAACTTCGCCGCCTCCAGGGCCTGGGCGAAGCGCTTCAGATGCGCGAAGTTGAAATTGGCATCGGGATAAGCACCCGGGTAGCGCCAGGCGCCGGTGTGCAGGCTGACGGGACGCATGAAGGCGCCGAGACGCAATTGTTTCCGTGTCATGAAAGTCGTTCCGACCGATCGATACAGTCGAGCACCAGCGCTCGAATCCTTACCTCAGAATCGGACGGTCCGCCCAACTCGGGAAGGTATCCTGTTCCGCCGCGCCGGGCTTTTGCAGAATTTCAGTTTTTCGCCCGAGACCCCGGGACAAAAAATGGCCGGGCTCGAATGCGGCCCGGCCAAAAGAAGGTCAAAACCTTCAGAGGGGAACACCGTCCAGCGGAATGGGAGGAAACCGCCGAACGATTTTACCTGTTTGAGCTTATTTCGAAGCCTCGGCGACGAATGACATTCCAAAAAACAGGCAAAATGGCAAAAATTCGTGCGCCGTACTGTGGAACCCTCACGAGCCCGCTGCTCCGGTCTCGAGAAGATCGGCATAGTGGCGGCGTGCCACGTCGGGATGTGAACGTAGCCGGCTTTTGAGCACATTGGTGCCGACATCGCGGAACAACGGGTTGTCGGGATCGCTTGCCGGCCCAGGTGCCTGCGCCGCCAGCTCCTCGGAAAGGCCGAGAAGCGGGATGGTCGCATCGAGCCGCGCGCTGAAGAAGAAGGGAACGGAAATCCGCTCGACGCCGGCAGGCGGCGTCACGACGCGGTGCACGGTGGCGCGGAGATAGCCGTTCGATGCCAGTTCGAGCAGCTCGCCGATGTTGACGACCAGCGTTCCAGGCAGCGGATCCACATTCACCCAGCTTCCGTCATATTCGACCTGCAGCCCCTTGTTGTCGTCCTGCAGCAGCAGGGTCAGGAAACCGCCATCCTTGTGCGCGCCGACGCCCTGGTTGCCTTCGGTCGCGTCACGGCCGGGATAACGAACGATCTTCATGCGATGGTTGGGCGAGTCCCGGTAGATCGCGTCGAAGGCATCCTCCGGCTGGTCAAGCGACAGCGCGAAGGCCTTCAGCAATCGGATCGCCACCGCCGTCGCCTTGGTCTGCCAAGCAAGCAGCGCCGGCTTGAGCTCCGGCAGTGCAGACGGCCACTGGTTCGGCCCTTGCAGCCGTGTCCACGGTGCAATTCCAGGCCCCTGCGCTATGGGCTGGCGCTCGACGCCAATGTCGAGTTGCTCACGCCAGTCGGCCGCGCCCCTGGTCAGTTCGCCACCGGCGCGGGTGTAGCCGCGAAACTGCTGGGATTTGACCATTTCGATCGCCAGCTTGTCGGCCTCCGGCAATGCGAAGAACCGGCGCGAGGCATCGAGCACGTCGTCGATCTCCGAGGCGGAAATTCCGTGGCCGCTGAGGTAGAAGAAGCCGACGTCCCGGGCCGCAGTGCGCAGGTCCAGGAGAAAGGTACGATATTCGGATGCACCTTGTTCGAGACGGCTCAGATCGAGCACCGGCACAATTCTGGGCATGGTCAGGTTCCTTCTTTTCCTGCCTTGCCCAAGAGAAAGTAGAAGCGATCACCGGCAAGAGCTTCGAGCATGAATGGCGTCTCCAAAGTGACACGCAAGACGTGCCGATCAAAGCAACAGACAGTCCAATCTGGGTCGAATGGAAGAACGTCAGCGCTGCACATTATGGCCTGTCGGCAAATAATGTTCCCAACGGGCAACTTACCGGCAATGCATCTCGTGGGCCGCCTTTCGAGCGCAGGGGGCGCTAGCGGAACAGATATTTCGATACTTCCGGGTTGCCGCGGCGCCACATCACGTTGTCCAGGAAGTAGTGGTGCACGTTGATGAATATCCACGCTATGAAGAGGAAAAGCGACGAGCCGAGCACCTGTTTGTCGTAGGGAACCAGGGCACTCAGCGCCATCGGCACGAGCCAGAAGCCAAGAGCGCCGAGAATTGTGCCGGCGATGATGAATGCCAATACCCGCAGCCTGTATAGCGGTCCGAGAATGGACAGAACCTTGAATTCCGGATCCTTGACGGCATCCGCACGGTCGCGCTCGACATTGGTCTGATAACGCCAAACCACCGCCAGATACTGCAGCGAATGAAGCGCCGGCACCACGAGCAGCCAGAGCGGATTTATCGTCACGAACAGGATCCAGGCATAAAGGGTGACGACGTAGGCGACGACGCCGTTATAAGGCAACGTGCCGCCATGCTTGCGCCAGCGATTGACAAACATCACGACGGTGGCTGCCGAGGAGGCAGCTGCGATCGCGAGCGCGATGTTGAGCACCCATGGCGGGACAGCGAATGTGTAGTAGTCCAGGCCCCAGAACTGCCTTTCGGTGATCACTGCGTTTGTCTGGAGCCATGCGAACAGCCACACGGCATAGCCGTTGATCAGCAACACTTTCTTGTCTTGATCCTTGAAGAACCTGCGCTTCAACACGGCGTCCACCATCAGCATGCCGTAGCCTTGCTTGACGTAGTGCCAGCCCACGAAAAAGCCCATCGCATTGGTTGCATATCCCAGCAGGCGAGCGTTGCCGGTTAGGGAGCCATAGGCAAAGAAAGCGCCCATGATCAGCGGAACCACAATGCCCGCGAAAATGTAGCGGATCTGGAGATTCCTGTCGTATCCGTCTCCCCGCACCTTGCGCGCGAAATTGCGATAGAAAATCTGATAGGAATGGGCAAAATGTGGATGGTTTATCAGATTGGCGAGCAAGAGCGTTACCCCCGCCACAAGACCTTCGTGTTTAAGAGGCACGAGGAAAAGGATTGGCAGCAGCAGGAACGCGCTCCCACCAAGCATGAAAAAATCGATGAACGGACCGAAGAGATATTTCTGCGGGGCGACTGAAACCGGGGCATCCGCCGAAAGGTGAAGTGTCATATTGTCTTCCCCTGTGGTTGTTTATCTCTGGACAAGATCTTTACACAGCTACTGAGACAGAATGAAACATCGATTGGCATCGAGCGCCGTGACCAAGGTCCCGCTATGCGTCCGGCAACGGCCCATATAATCGGGCAGCCAGTATCGAAGCATATCCGTCAATCCCGCAATGCCAAGCCAGGTTGACGGCAGCCAATCTTCTGATGGGGATCATGCCGGCGCAGGAATTTGCGCAGCGGCAACTCGAACCGAATGTACATCCGCCAAGCGAAAAGAACTGACGTGGCTGTGCCGATCACGATGATAAGGTCCGGAGAAATCGGAAAAGCCGTCCACACCATCAAAAGCAGCGTTATCGGCAGAGTGTGGATCAGATACAGCATATAGGAGGCATCACCGAGAACCGTCCAGACGCTAGGCTGCGCATCGATCTGCATCGTGCCGAAGACGATCATCGCCGCCGGCAGACCATAGACCAGCACACGCTGGAAGCCGTTATCGCCCGCGAGGAACTCCATCGTGCCCCCTTGCGGCGCTAAACCAATGAACCCGACAGCGATCATCGCCGCAGCGCCGACCGGCAGGCACCACACCGCCGATTTCCACCTAGGTGCATAGGCGAGAACGACGCCAAAGCCGAACTCGATGATCAGCGGGTTGCCAAGGAACTGCAGCACTGGACCCGCCGAGCGAAATATCATTGCGAGGCCGAACATACCAACGAGTCCCGGCAGCAGTCGCCGGTCGATGAGAACGATGGTGGCGGCGGCGTAGAACAGCATTTCGAAGCACAGCGTCCAGGCGGCTGGCAGTGCGGGCGCGGTCATTTGATCGGTAGCTGGCCATAGCAGGAGCGTCGCCAGCGCGTCCCGCCAGCCGAAGCCGGTTTTGTAGGCGACGATCGCATACGGGATGCTGATCAGTAGGTAGAGCGGAACAATGCGCCGGAACCGTCTCCAAGCGAAGGATCGCCAAGTCAGACCAGGTGCCGTCTTAGCAATAATCACCCCCGATATGACAAAGAAGATGTCTACGCCTGCGTAGCCGGCCACCTGAAAATCATGAGGCAACAGACCATTAGATCCGGTGGCCTTAACCGCAGTCTGGGCTGCATGGACATATACGACCATCAGCGCGGCAACGAAACGAAGTATTTGCAAAGACCAGATCAACAGGGTGGGCCCCGATGCTGACTATTAACCGCTTGGATTGATACCTGTCCTACCAAGAAACCGAGGCAAAAGCATGGGAACACGCCGCGCATAGTCGTTATACTCGGGGAAAGTTTGCCGCAGGATGGCTTCTTCATTTTTAGCGCGTCGATACTGTAAAAGAAACTGGAGCGAAGCTATGACCATCATCAACATCGAAAAATGCGAGACGACCGTTCCAATAATGAATATTGCCTCGCAGATGTACAAAGGATGGCGGACAATCGAGTATGGGCCTGTGGTAACCAGACGCCGAGCCGTAGCCATGAGAGAGAATGATCGGCCTAGCCAATAAAGGCAAATGAACGAACTGGTCGTCCCAATGAAAATGAGGCCAAGAGCCGTCACTTGTGCTGCCTCGCTATCCAACGCTGGCGTCAGAAGCATTGCTACCAACATCAGAAACGTCCCCGCTACTGAGGTTATCCTTGGTTCAATCCCTCGAGCTGTTCCCTTCGGTGGAAGGCGACTGACCGTCATGAGAACCTGCAATAGCAAAAACACCGTCGCCGCCGCCTGGGTAGCGACGGCCAGCGAACTTGCCGATGTGTCCTGGCGGAAATAGACGAGTAGTGGAATCGCGCTGAATACAGCCAGGATCGTCATAACAAAGACGATGGCGATACGCCCTAGAAAATCCTCGGTTAACATTCCTCCCCCCTGCCAAGCCGCATTTAAGCACTACTTCCATGTTGCAGCAAGAAGATGATTTCCGAAGGGTAAACGCATGCGCCTCTTTCATTTTTAATTAATCTTGCCTGCCTATCATCACCGGATGCCGAAACTTCTTTCCCTGCTTCGCGTCCTGGCACCTACCTCACTTGCCCTTTCGGCCATCCTGATCATCGCGCTCAGCCCTCACAGCGCGACGTTCGCTTTCTGGTCGATGTTGCCCATGAGTCCCGCCTGGGGGCCAATGCTTCCGTTCGGCGCGCGGGCTGCCGCCGTTCAGTTAAGCTGATCCAGTATCCCAGAGCTGCTCGCCAGCACCACACTTTTGTAGATCACGAACGTTACCGTACAGATCGCCGCGACCGAGATTGGCACGCCGAACGGCACAACGCCTTTCCGGTCGAGATGCTGAACATAGACGCGGAAGGCGCCTGCGGGCAGCAGGAACGGATTTTTCATGGCCATTGCAGTGACAAGGGCGAAAACGAGCAGCAGCATGGAAAACACGACGAGATCGGTTCCGCCGGTCAGAAAAGGGACGACCGCCATCAGCTTGACGTCGCCGGCGCCGATCTTGCGTAATATCCAGAACGGGAACAACGCAAGAAACAGCACGAGGCCGGCAACCGCGCTCAAGCCCATGTCCCACCAGGACCCGGATCTGAGCAGCAGCAACAACAGCGATCCCATGCCCAGGCACAGCAGCAGCAGCACATCGCGATTGGCAATCTTCTGCGTCGTGAAGTCGAGCCATGCGATCCTGGCAAGCAGAGGGATGGCGAGAGCCTTCAGCAGCAGCGCTTCGACAATCAGCATGCTAGCGCTCGATGTTCTGCACGCTCGACGACAGAAGCTTCAGATTGTTGGCTACTGTCGGATCGTTGGGCGCCAGCTCATAAGCCTTGAGGAAATTCGAGCGGGCGTCCTGCAGCTTGCCACGCAGCAAATAGGAATAGCCGACATTGTTGTAATATTCGGGCGATGCGCCAACCAGCTTGAAGGCCCTGGCATAGGCGCGGTCGGAAAGGTCGAAGCGGTGAATCCGGTCGGTGCAAGCGGCCAGTCCCATCCAGGCGCCACCATCATTGGGCGCCAGTTGCGTGGCCTTGAAGAACAGCGCGCCGGCATTGCCGTAATTCTCGGCACGGAACTGATTCTTGGCTTCGGCAACGGCCTGGTCCGAGGCATAATATTCGACATCGCTGACCGTCTTCAGCCCGTCGAAAGCATCGCCAAAAGACGTCACATCGCCTTTTGACGGCTCGTTGGTGCGAACGACACCATCGGTGGGGTCCGCCGTCTGGCAGCCAGCAAGCACTGCCAACAACAGACAGGCCGCCGCCGCGATAGCCCTCTTCATACAGATTCCCCCAAGGGTCTCGGACCTCATATTAGAATCAGATCATACACGCAACTAAAAGAAAATGCCCTTCATTCGGATAATGACCGGCAGCATGATCACCATCATCACCACCGGGAAGATGCATAAGCCCAACGGAATCATCATCTTCACCGGCAGAGAGTTAGCGCGCTCCTCGGCGTGAAGTATTCTCTGTCCGCGCATCTCTTCGCTGTAAACACGCAAAGCGTCGGTCAGGCTGGTACCGAGCTCTTCCGACTGCCGAAACAGCACGGCCAAAGCCCGCGCTTCGTCAAGCCCGATTCGGTCGGCGAGGTCGCGCAACGCCTCGCGCAACGGCTTGCCGGCACGCAACTGCAGATTCATGATCGCGAGTTGGATGCCGAGCCATTTATGAGTGCCTGCCAGTTCGCTGCTGACACGCTCCACCGCTGCCTCCAGGCTCATGCCCGCGTCCGCACAGGTGATCATCATATCCATGAAATCGGGAAAGGCGCGGCGATAGATCTCCTTCTGCGCATTCTCGAAGCGATCGAGCAGGATGGCCGGAACCACGATGCATGCGAGCCCGAACAGAGCTGAGCCGGCAAAACCTACGAAACCTGGCATTTGAGGTGGGAGCACTCGCGACAAGAGCGCATAGGCAGCCAGAAAGCCGACACAGACGCCACCAAGCCGCGACAAGGTGTAAATGAGCGGAGCGCTGGCCTGATAGAAGCCGGCTCGAAACAGCTTCGCCTCAAGCGCATTTGGTTCGTCCCGCTCCTTCTCCATCGACCGGAAATAGGCGTCGACCGGCCGCTGCGCGGCAATTTTTGCAAGCAGTTCCTGTCCGGCGAGCGAACGGCGATCGGCAATCCCTTCCGCCATCAGGCTCTGCGCGACCAGCGTCCGCGTCTGCAACGCCGGCAAGAAGACAAGCGCGCCGAACAGGAACAACGCAACCGCCGCCACAAAGACGGCAACAGAGATCAAAACGCTCAGATCCTGGATGTTCGAAAACAAGTTTTTGCTTCGCTCCCGTCAGAAATCGAAATTGACCATGCGGTACATGATAAAGTCGCCCAATAGCGCCCACAGCCCGAAAATCGTGAACACTGGCAAGATAATCGGACTGCCCCAGACGGAGCCGTAGTAGGACGGGGCGAGCAGCAGAAGGATCAGGAACATAACCACCGGAAACAGTGAGATGATCCATGCCGACACACGACCCTCGCCCGAAAGCGCGCGAATCTTCATCCTGAGTTTCTGCCTATCGCGCAGCACCACGGAGAGATTGGCCAGGATCCCGGTAAGATTGCCGCCCGTCTTGGACTGGATCGACAGCGCCACCGACAACAGATGAAGGCCCTCGAAGCCGACACGCTGCGAAAGCTTTCGCACGGCCTGCTCTATGCTCAGACCAAAGGTGATTTCATCGGAGACAATGCCGAACTCGGTGCCGAGCGGATCCGGCATTTCCCGCGCTACGAGCCCGACCGCCACCGAAGCCGGATGGCCAGCTCGCAACGAACGGACGATCATGTCCAGCGCATCCGGGAGCTGTCTTGCAAATTTCAGAATTCGTTTGTTGCGGGCGCGGCGGAGAACCAAAAGCGGCAGGCCGAATCCGACTACCAGAAAAACGATGAGCGACGCCAAGGCAGAGAAGTGCAACAAGATCGACATCAGCAACGCAAGTGCCAGTCCAGCGCTGAGAAACGTCGCAGCGAAAAATATCGGGTTTCCAGTAATACCGGACTGAGTATAGAGCCTGTTCAGCCAGATCATGCCAAATAGAAAATCACCCGACTCCGTCAGCCCACGTTCGCGCAGCAACCCTTGCAGGGTCTGTTCAGCTGGCGCTTCGTCAGCCAGCCGCCTCAGCCGATGGTTGATCACGCCCATCCGCGACCGGCGACCGGCAAACGAAAGATATAGTGCCTCTCCGGCGAGAATGACCGAGGCCGCCGCGAGCATGTAGATGAAGTACAGCAGAGCTTGACCCGTCGGCATCAGAGGGCAACCTGCGGGTTGAAGGCATCCTTGGCAAAATGATGCCCGAGCGTCGCCGCCTCCTGAGCGAAGCGCGGACGGACACCGGTTGCGCGAAAATCTCCGACGACTTTGCCTTCGGCTGTGACCTCTCGGCGGACGAAATGATAGATTTCCTGAAGCTGGACGACATTGCCCTCCATCCCGGTGATTTCCGATATGGAGGTGACACGCCGGCCTCCGTCCGAAAGACGCTGTGTCTGGACGATGATGTCGATGGCGGATGCGATCTGCGCCCGGATTGAATCATGCGTCATCGGCATGCCCGCCATGCCGACCATCTGTTCCAGCCGCGAGATCGCATCGCGCGGCGTGTTGGCGTGGATGGTGGTCATCGAGCCTTCGTGGCCCGTGTTCATCGCTTGCAGCATGTCGAAGGCTTCCTCGCCGCGCACCTCGCCGACGATGATGCGGTCCGGCCGCATGCGCAAGGCGTTTTTCAGCAATTCGCGCTGGCGCACCTCGCCCTTGCCCTCGACATTGGGCGGACGCGTTTCCAGCCGCCCGACATGTGGCTGCTGCAATTGCAGCTCCGCCGCATCCTCGATGGTAATCAGGCGCTCCTTGGAGGGTATGTAGCTCGACAGCGCATTGAGCAAGGTGGTCTTGCCGCTGCCGGTGCCGCCCGAAACAAGGATCGACTTGCGAGCCTGCACGGCGATCCGCAGCAATTCGATCATGGGCGGACGGATCGAATTGAATGCCATCAAACGCTCGAGCGAATAGGGATTTTTCGAGAATTTGCGGATCGACACCAGCGGGCCGTCGACCGAGACCGGCCGCACCGCGATGTTGACGCGCGAACCGTCTTCCAACCGCGCGTCGACCATCGGCGACGATTCATCGACACGCCTGCCAATAGCCGAAACGATCTTGTTGATGACACGCAGCAGATGCGCCTCATCCCGAAACCGGATCGGCGTTTCTTCGACGATGCCACGCCGCTCTATGAAAACGCGCTTGTGGGTGTTGATCAGGATATCCGTAATGGATTCGTCCTTGAGCAGCGGCTCGATCGGCCCGAGACCCAGCATCTCGTCAGCCGTGTCGCTGGTCAGCAGATCGAGTTCGCGGGCATTCAGCGGCACCGCACGAGCGCGAACGAACTCGCGCACGATCGGCCGGATCTCAACCAGGATCTCATCCTTGGAGGCAATTTCAAGAGCAGTCAGATTGAAGCGATCGATAAGGTGGCGATGAAGCTCGACCTTGAGCGTCAGGAAATCGTCACCATAGGATTCGATTTCGGCTACGGGAGATAGTGCTGGGACAACAGCCAGCGCCGCGGTCGGCTCGGCTCTTGCCTCGACCTTCGGATCGCCTGGCCCCTTGATGAACCGCCCCAGCATAATCGCTTATACTCCCCTTGGATGCGTATTAGCGGAAACTAAACGTTAACCAACGGGGGCACAAGCGTCTGAACGCCCTACGCACAGCCAATACTTTCGACATAGTTAAGAGCAAGAGCCCGAAATCCATTGTTTATTTAATGCAGGCTGGCGTCCGAAATTTCCCAATTGCCCGCGGTTTTCGGGCTCATCCGTTTTTTGGCGCGAAAACCGGGTGAATGCCCGCCTAAGCCCTTAGATATAAAGGAATATGCGTTATAGCTAATGCTTCCCTAATTCCGCCACATCAACGGCTGAATTGTGAACGAATGGTTAAGGGCGATTGAAAAATCAAAAGAATCAATCCCTTGGGAACAATCGAATTTGTAATCTTCTTGCCGAATCAGGTACATGAAAGTTAAGGAACTCTTAATCTCGTTTGACTCTGCGTTTTCTCGGGACCTAGGATCGAGATGACGGGGGATGCTTGGGTATGGATTTCATCCTTTGCTCTGTCTCGTCGGGTTCAAACCTCCAAAGGGAGAAATTGACATGAAGAAGCTCATGACGATGACCCGGCAGTTCCGCGACGATGAAAACGGCGCTGCCATGGTCGAATACTCAATCCTGATCGGCATCATTGCCGCAGCATCGATCGTGGCGGTTATCGCTATCGGCGGATGGGTCGGCAGCCAGTTCACCGGCCTTTGCGCGAAGATCTCCGGCAAGGGCCTCGACGCTGCTGGCACTGGCACCGGCACTTGCGCCACGCCTAGTTGATCAAGAAAGGCCGGAATGGCCAGGGAGTGATGGGCATGAAGTGGCTTATCGAGGTAGCCGGGCAGTTCCACGACGATGAGAACGGCGCTGCCATGGTGGAATACTCGATCCTGATCGGCATCATTGCCGCGGCATCGATCGTTGCGGTTATTGCCATCGGCGGATGGGTCGGCAGTCAGTTCACCGGCCTTTGCGCGAACTTGAACACCAAGGGTTTATCCAGCACTGGCGGTGCCGGCGGCACTTGCTAAGAATTTTCTGGGCCGGAATCGCTCGATTTCGGCCCAGGATTATGCGCTTTGAAGGGGCTGACATTCGCCCGGCGGGCGATGGTGGGGTGGGAAGATGCGCGTCAATACACTTATCATGATCGTTCTCGCCGGCGTGTTCGGCGTGCTGGCGGTGGTGCTCGCCAATATCTGGTTGGCCAGCCAGCGCAATGCCATGGCGCGGACGGACGACGTGCCACGCGATACTGTCGTGGTGGCAGCGGTGGCGTTGAAGTTCGGCGACACGCTGTCCGCCGACAAACTGCGTGAGGTCGCATGGCCGGCGGGCGCGGTTCCGGACGGCGCTTTCAAGACGACGGAAGAGCTCTTGACGAAAGACCTTCCGGCGGGCGGAGGCAGCAAGCAGGCGCTGCAGGCGATCGGCGTCAACGAACCTGTGCTCGCCACCAAGATCACCGGCCCCGGCCAGCGCGCCACGCTTTCGGCGGTGCTCGGCGAAGGCATGAAGGCCGTTTCCATCCGCGTCAATGACGTGCTCGGCGTCGCCGGCTTTGTTTTCCCGGGCGACCGGGTCGATGTCTTGCTGACGCGAACCGAGCGCGGCGACGGCGACGACAAGAGTTTCGTCGACGTGCTGCTGCAGAGCATGAAGGTGCTTGCCGTCGACCAGGTTGCCGATGTGAGCAAGGATAGCCCGACCGTCGTCAAATCGGTGACGCTCGAGGCCAGCACCAAGGATGCGCAGAAGCTGACCCTGGCAGCCGGCGCCGGCCAATTGTCGCTGGCGCTTCGCCAGGCCGCGGCAAGTAAGGGCGAGACGACCGAGCGGGTGACGCTTTCCGACCTGACCGGCGAAACGCCGGCAGACGTCGCCGCCAGGCAGGCGGAACTCGACAGGAAAGCAGCAGCGGAAGCCGAGGCTGCAGCAGAGCGCAAACGCGCGGACGACAAGATCGCCGGCCTCGCCCAGGCCGTAGAGCGAGTGGGAAGCAAGCTCGACGATCTAAGCAAGGTTAAGCCGGCTCCGGCCGTGGTGTCTGCACCCGAAGTCCGGGAAGTCGTCAAGGAAGTGGTCAAATACGTGACCCCCGAGCCGCCGGCACGGGCGACCGTCGGCGTTTTTCGGGGTGTAAAACTCGAGACATATGACGTGCCGCGACAACCATGATAAGGTGCGGCTAATAAAATGGGGCTGCCACAGGCAGCGATTGGGGAGACGGGGATGCAGGGGTCTTGGTTGAGGATGGCGGTGGCGGCCGCGTTGCCTTGTCTGGCAGCGCTGCTGCTGTCGAGCCTGGCGGCCGATGCGGCCGACCGCTTCATCGATGTATCGACCCCCAGCGTTCATCGTATCTTCCTGCCGATGTCGCAGTCGGTTACCGTCCAGGTGAGTGCCAATCTGGGTGACATCGTCGTCGGCGACGAGAAGATTGCCGATGCCCAGCCGATGACCGACCGGACGCTTTATGTCATCGGCAAGGGCGCCGGCACCACCACGGTCAATCTGTTCTCGCCTGAGAAGCGCTCGCTCGGCGCCCTCCAGATCGAGGTCGGCGTCGATGTCAGCGACATGGCGCAGGCGATCCGGCAGGTGGCGCCAAAATCGCGCATCGAAGTGGGCTCGGTCAATGGCAGGGTCAGGCTCGGCGGTCATGTCAAGGACGGCGCCACGCTGGCGGCAATCATGGAAGTTGCGCAGCAATATGGTCCCGATGCCATCATCAACTCCGTTGTCGTCGACGACAGCCAGCAGGTCAATCTGGAGGTGCGCGTGCTGGAAGCCAAGCGCAACGCCGGCCGAGATCTCGGCGTGTCAATCAGGAGCAGGAACGGCGATGCTACGACCCGCATCGGAACGGGCAGTGCCGCCGTCGACGAGGACAATGTGATAGCCGGAACGGGCAATGTTATCACCGGCCTGTTGTCGAACAGCAACCCCTTCGCGGCGCTGATCACCCGCGTCATTGACAGCAACATCAAAGTCGATTTGGTCATCGAGGCACTTGAGGCCAAGGGCGTGGTGCGCACGCTGGCCGAGCCGAACCTCACCACGCTTTCCGGCGAGCAAGCCAGCTTCAACGCCGGCGGCCAGGTACCGATCCGCAGCGTCAACAAGGATGGCGAGGTCCAGATCGAGTACAAGCAATTCGGCGTCAATCTTCAGTTCACGCCTATCGTACTTGACGACGGCAAGATCCATATGAGCCTTGCGCCGGAGGTCAGCGACCTGACCGGCTTCACCACGGCCGGCGATCCGATCTTCACCAACCGCAAGCTGGAAACCGTTGTCGAACTGCGCGACGGCCAGAGCTTCGCGGTCGGCGGGCTGCTGTCCAGCAAGACCACCAAGCTGCAGAACCAGGTGCCATGGCTCGGCCAGGTACCAATTATCGGGACGCTGTTCCGCAATTCGAGCAACCAGAAAGAAGAGACCGAACTGGTGGTCATCGTCACGCCGCACATCGTGCGGCCGGTGAAGCCTGGCGAACAACTGGCGACGCCGTTCGACAAGACGAGGCCGGCCAACGATCCGGAATTCTTCGTGCTTGGTCAGCTCGAAGTGAACAAAGACATGATCCGAAAGTATGAAACGGGCGACGGCGTCACCGGCCCCTATGGCCACATGCTCGACTTCAAATCGAAGGACAAGATGCTCTATGTCAAGAAATAGCGCCTTGATCCTCATTCTGTGCGCCGGTGCGCTGTCGGGCTGCGCCGCGGACTATCTGAACCATTACGATTCGGTGACCCTGGCCGCCGGCGAGACGCAGAAATTCAATTCGATGCTGCAGACGGTCGACCCGCTCAATCCGGCGTCCCGGAATACACATATCGAAGGCGACGGCGCGCGTGCTGCCGCTGTTGCCCACAGCTACAAATTTCCACCGCCACCGCCGCCACCGCCGGCGATCACGGTCAATGTCGGCGGGTCTGGTGTGACGACGTCGCAGTGAGCTGAACGGAAGGATGCGGAGGGCGCCGGGCATGCGAGGGGCCCTGGCGCAGGAAAGCAGAGAGTAGGGTCATGTTGGGGACCATTCGAGCCTTCTGGAACGATCAACGCGGCGTAGCGATGATCCTGGTGGCCATCATGCTGCCCGTGCTTATCGGCTTTTCGCTGCTGGCCATCGATATGAGCCGAGTCAATGGGCTCCATAACGATCTGCAGAAGGGTGTTGACGCGATGGCGCTTGCTGCCGCGGCGGAACTCGACGGCAATGTGGATGCGATCACCCGGGCCAACCGGGCCGTCACCACACTCGTGGCCAACAGTACGCTGTTTTCGACATCAGGTGATCACCCAATCGTCTTGGCTGACGTAACGGTCACCTATCTGACCGGGATTCCGGCGAGCGATGACATCACGCTGACTGCCGCAGGTGTCGACTCAAATGCCCAGAACTGGGCCAGCACCGATCCCAAGGTTGTCAGGTTTGCCGAAGTGACCGTGAACGCGTCAGGCGCGACGGACGGCGCGGGCGCCTTCGCGACGATTTTTCCAGCCAGCCTCGTCGGCAGCACGGAAAAGATGGACATTCGGCCACAAGCGGTGGCGGGATTCACCAACGCGTTGTGTCAGTTCACGCCGATGTTCATCTGCAATCCTTTCACCAATAGCGCGACGTCCCTGAGCGATCTGCAGGCGGCCGTAGCAGGAACAAAGAAGCCGATGATCTGGCTGAAAGAGCAGACTGGCGGCAACAGCGCCCAATACGGTCCGGGCAATTACGGCTTCCTGTCGTCACCCGAGGGCGACAAGAATACGGCTGCGATTACCGAAATGTTCGCTGTCACCAATCCGCCCGCCTGCTACGACCAGAGTGGGGTGACCACCCGTCCGGGCAACATTCCTCCGGTCGATAAAGGCATCAATACGCGCTTCGACATTTACGACAATGGTGGCCCCTACAAGACCGATCCGGCCATCAACCCGCCTGCGCCGAATGTCAGAAAAGGCATGGACGTCCAAAACGCAGGCAAGAACAATTGCAGTTACACAGCCCCCAGTACCGGGCAGGTCAAGAATTTTATGGCGGTGCCCCGAGACAATTGTTTCGCGACCACATGTTCAAACGCTGGAAGTCTTGGCGACGGCAACTGGAATTTCATGGGCACAAAAACAAGTCCGGGCTATTGGGACACGAACTGGCCCAAGGACGATGGCACCGGTGTGAAAGCTGCATGTGGCGCAAGCCCCAGCCGATATTGTGTCTACAACTACGAAATTCAGCACAAAGCGGATCTTAAGAGCACATTCGAACAGACCGCGCCGGCGTGCAATGCGACGACGCAGACCGCTGACAGGCGTCTACTTTATGTAGCGATCGTCGACTGTACGGCCAACAATGTTCATGGCGGCGGACAGACCTTACCCGTGCAGGCTTTCGCGAGTGTGTTCCTGACAGAGCCGGCGGGTGGGGCGTCCACCGCCGATATCTATGGCGAGATCGAGGATATCAGCACTGTCGCCGGCCAAAACACGCTGAAGAAGCTGCAGCGCAACGAAGCGCAATTGTACCGGTAGCGCCATGTTCATCAAACTGAGGCAGTTCCTCCAGCGGTTCCATCATGACGAACAAGGCGCTGCCTTGGTCGAGATAGCGATCGTTACGCCATTCGTGTTGCTGCTGGCAGCGGGTGTCTTCGAGTTCTCGAACATCTTCAACACGCGCCTGCTTCTCGAAGCTGGCGTCGAGGATGCCGCTCGCTATATGGCGCGCTGCAGCAGTGATTGGGACACCTGTTCAGCTTTGGCAACAAACCTCGCAGTGAACGGGGCCGTCACAAACGGTAGCCAGAGGGTTACCGGGTGGACCGCGGCTCAAGTCTCCATCACCAAGGCACAATCGCTCCAGGCGACCGATGCCACGACCGGTACCCAGCTCTATCTCAGCAGCACCGGCACCGTCATTGTCGTGCAGGTCAAAACGTCATATCCATATCCTACTCTGGGTCTCTGGTCTTATCTTGGCTTTGCTGATCTTACGCTCACTGTGTTCCATCAGGAGCGTGTCTTCGGATGGTGATCTCGCACGGCACGTTCTGGAGAAACCAATCCGGCGCGACAATGGTGGAGGCGGCCATTGCAATGCCCGTGCTGCTGACTCTGCTGCTCGGTTTCGTCGACTTCGGCTACGCCTTCTACCAATGGAATGCTGGTAACAAAGCGGTCCAGGCCGGCGCCAGGCTGGCGCAGATTTCCGCTCCAATCGCCAGCGGACTTCTGCTCGAGGCAAAAACCCCCAGCGACTCACTGGATGTGGGAAAGGCGGTTCCAGCCAACATTTACAGCTATATCTGTACCGCCAGTGCCGCCGGAGTTGTATCTTGCACTTGTGGAACAGGCGCCACATGCCAAAACCTTGCTGTGAACCAGGCCGCTTTCGACTTCATCTTTAGCGGCAGCAGCAGCCGGCCGGGGATGCTGACTTTCCTGCCGACCCTTCTGAAATCCGAGGTCCAGATTCAGTATCAGGCCTCGGGCCTCGGCTACTGGACGCGCCCCAATGGGCCGGTACCAACGATCACCGTCAGTATTGAAAAACATCCCTTCCAGTTCTTCTTTCTGGCCGGTTTTCTCGGGTTCGGAACCATCACAATGCCCTCCATGCTGAGCACGGTCACGGGCGAAGACATGAAGAGCACCTATCCATGAATGCCATCAACACCAAGGTTACGCCGACCAAGCGCAAGCAGGTGGCGCTGTTTTCGTCGGATCCGCAATTCAGGCGCGATGTGGCGACGCGGCTCGATGCGCTGGCGATCTATGATGTCCGGGTTTCCGAGACGGGTGATTTTCTCAAGGGGCCGCCGGCGGACACACGCCCGGGCATCGTCATCCTGGATCTCGGCAATGGCGAGTTGCTTGGCAGGCCCGGCATCGTCGAGGCGCGTGCGCTGTGGGCTGATGTGCCGCTTATCGCTGTTTCCGACGAGCTGACCTCAGAACAGACGCGCGTGCTGGTGCGCATGAACGCCTCGGACTGGCTGCACAAGCCGCTCGACGGCAAGGAGCTGCTCAACGCGGTGACCTTCCACGACACCGGCAACCAGGGAACGAAAAGCCGGATCATCACCTTCATCGGTGCCAGCGGTGGCGCGGGCGCCACGACGCTGGCGCTGTCGGCGGCCGAATTCCTGGCTTCGAAATCGGCTGAGCGCGCGGCGTCCACCTGCCTGGTCGATCTCGATTTCCAAAGCGCCAATTGCGGCGCCTATCTCAATTTGTTCAACCAGTTCGATCTTGCCGGCATCATCGGCCAGCCGGAACGGCTCGATGTCGAACTGATGGATGTGATCAAGCTGTCGCGTCCGTCCGGCCTCACCCTCTACGCGTTCGAGCGGCCGCAATTGCCGTTCGAGCCGCATGGCAGCGATTTCGTCTTCCGGCTTCTCGACCTGGTCGCCTACCGCTTCGACGACATCGTCATCGACCTGCCCAATCTGGAAACGCCGTGGCACAATTCCGTGCTGTCGACGAGCGACGAGATATTCATCGTCTTCGAACTCAATGTCGCTTCGCTGCGGCAAGGCAAGCGGCTCTACAAGAAGATCCGCGAACTGCGCGGCAACGCGGTCAACATCACGCTGGTCGCCAACAAGCACAAGCGCAAATGGTTCGGGAACCATTTTTCGCGCAGCGAGCTCGAAAAGATATTCAAGGCGCCGCACATCAAGTCGGTCGCACTGGACAACGCCCTTCTGAGCGATGCGCTGAACAGGGCCATCCCGCCTTCCGAAGTGGATGGACGGGCGCGCTTCAACAAGGATCTGAAGCGGATGTTCAAAGAGCGGCTCGATGACGCTGCCCGATAGATATCGGATCGCGAGATACCGGATCGCTGGGCGGCTGGCCGGCGCCTGCGTGCTCGGCGTGGCGCTGGCGCTGTCCGTCCAGGACTTCGCCGAAGCGCGATCGGCGCTTTCGGAACGGCCGCCGCTGCCGGCGATGGGGCCTAGCCTGCGCAAGGCTGTTGCCTTCGCAACTGCCGAGCAACCAGGAACGATCATCATCCGCAAGGACGAGAAGGCGCTTTACCTGGTGACCCGCCAGGGCCAGGCGCTGCGCTACCAGATCAGCGTCGGGCGCGACGGGTTTGGCTGGACGGGCGTCGTCAAGGTGGGGGCGAAGACCGAATGGCCGGAGTGGCGCCCGCCCCAGGAAATGCGGGCCCGCCAGCCGGAGCTGCCGAAGATGGTGCCCGCCGGCCCCTACAATCCGCTGGGCGCAAGAGCGCTCTATCTGTCTCGTGACGGGCGCGACACGCTCTACCGCATACACGGCACCAACGATCCGTCGGGTGTCGGCTTCGACGGGACGTCAGGCTGTTTTCGTCTTACCAACACGGATGTGATCGATCTTTTCAAGCGCGTCGCGGTCGGCGCAAAGGTGGTGGTCCAATGACGACGATCAGCGAACCGGACATGCCGGCGATCGACATCGGAAACCAGGAACAGCGCGAACAGCGCGCCATCGAGAAACCCAGTAACATAAAGACGATCGGCGTCATCGTCGCCTGCGGCGCCCTTGTGATCACCGCGATCAACATGGCGGCTGCGGTCTATCTCTATCGGGGCATAAGCGACCTGCGTTTCGTCGAAGCGCGGCTGGAGCAGCTCGGAGCTTTCGAACAGCGGATCGCGGCCAGGCTCGACACGGTCAACAACGGCTTCCAGAGCCGGTTCGAGAAACTGGACAGCCAACTGCAAGGCAGCTTCAACGAGATCAATGGCAACATTGCCCGTTTGGGGCAGAATGTGCCGGTTGCCGGCGGCGAGGCCGTGTCGAGTGCGGCCGAACCGTCCGAGATCACCACCAGCACGCTGGCGCAAGCGCCCGAAGCTCTCGACGGCGAGAGCGCGAGCGAACCCGGCGTCATCGAAGCACCGCGTGCGCCGAGGAAGAGCACTGCACCGGCATCGCCCCCTGCCCCAAGCTCCAACTACCAGCGCATCCAGCAGCCTGACGGCAAGGTCTATTACCGCAGGATCAACAATTAAAGCGCGTCGCGTTTGAACGGATTCAGGCGACGCGCTTTAGGTCTTTGTTTTTATGCATGTCGTTTTCCCAAAACCGAGGTCACTTTTGGGCGACATGCATTAGACCTGACGTGCTGGATCCGGGCAGGATGCGAGCGGTTCAGAGATCGCGCTGAAGGGCCAGGATGCGGATGGCCCGCACGGACCGATCGCGCGCTTCAGCCAGGAAAGCGATGTGGCAGTAGGCACAGGCCACGGTGCCCAGAAGCAGCACCAGGCTGTTCTTCAAGGTGAAATCGATAGCCAGCGAGTACGGAAGACCCCTGGGCGACGTGAACGCCGCGATCGTGCTCGCCGTTTCAGAGTGGGTGCCGACGGCGATCATCAGCCCGGCGAGAATCAAGGCGACGTGGTTGGCGAGGAACGGGAATGCCGACCTTTTGGTGTGGCACGCCATCCAGCAGACGATCGATACCGCGGCAAGGATGGCGGCGTCGACAGCCATGGAGCCGCCCAGCCAGAGATTGACCTGCTGCCAGAGCATCGTCGACAGAGGGCGCAGTTCAAGCCATATCCACCATGCGGTGGGGCTGGCTGGATAGGTTCCCAGCAAGAAGGTCGCCACGCGCTCCCCTGCCAGGATCGAAAGAATGAGAAATGGGAAGGCAAAAAGCAGAAGCGGCTTGCGTTTCATGTTCCCTCGACAATCTGCAAGCCAGGATAGACCGCATAGATTGCGCGAAGCTTAACGGCTCTATGGAGATATCCTGGTGGCACGAAGTCGGATCCTGCCTGAGGGGCTACGTCCGGCCCTCCCCGATTGCGATGGCATCTAGTCGATTCACATCGATCCGGTAAGAATCCCCTTGCGCCTCGGCCTCGTGGACCGCAAACGACACCACACCCCAGGATTAGACGCTTGATGAACGACACCCCCAAAACGCTGGCACCGGACTCGCTCGGGCCAACCGTGACGATTGGAGAAATCCTGGTAGAGATCGTCGCAAGGGAGACCGGCACCGGCTTTCGGGAACCTATCGACCTCATTGGTCCCTTTCCGAGCGGCGCGCCCGCCATCTTCATCGATCAATGCGCGCGTATGGGCGGAGCGGCCGCGATGGTGGGCGTGGTCGGCGACGATGATTTCGGCTTCGTCAACATCGAGCGCCTGAAGCGAGACGGCGTAGACATTTCCGCCATCGCTGTTTCCCCGGATCATCCGACGGGCAGCGCCTTTGTTCGCTACCGCGAGGATGGAAGCCGCGATTTCGTCTACAACATCGCCAAATCCGCCGCCGCCCGGCTGGAATGGATCCCGCAGGTCGAGGCGCTGATCGCGCGTTGCGGGCATATCCACGTCATGGGAACGGTGTTCGCAAGCCCCGCCGCCTGGGCGATCACCGAGCGCGCGATCCCCTTGATCAAGGCACGCGGCGGCACCATGTCGCTCGATCCGAACCTGCGCAAGGAATTGCTGGCGCACGGCCAGACCGGGGAGAAATTCGCAAGTCTGGTAGACAAAGCGGACCTGCTGCTACCCTCGGGCAACGAATTGTTCCTGGCCGCAGGCATGGACGGCGAGGAACGCGCGATCGAGGCGCTGTTCAGACGAGGGGTCCAGGAGATCGCCGTCAAACGCGGCGAACATGGCGCGTCGGCCCGTCAACGCACCGGCGCCCGCGCCGATTGCCCCGGCCTCATCGTCGAGGAAACGGACCCCACGGGCGCCGGCGACTGTTTCGGGGGAGCCTATGTCGCATGCCGGCGGCTGGGCATGCCGCTGCAGACGGCGCTCGAATTCGCCAACGCGGCAGGAGCGCGCAACGTCACACGCCTCGGCCCCATGGAGGGAGCCGGCACGCGTGCCGAACTGGAAGATTTCATGGCAAGAACGGCGAGAAGAAGCTGATGCGTGTGGCGATCGAAGATTTGCCGGCCCTGTACAGGGAACGAAAGAAGATCGGGGTGACCTCGGTGTGTTCGGCACACCCGTTGGTGCTGAAAGCTGCACTGCGCCATGGCCGGGAAACCGGCACCACCGTCCTGATCGAGGCGACGTGCAACCAGGTCAATCATCTGGGCGGTTATACGGGCATGACGCCGGCCGATTTCGCGGCGATGGTGGACGCACTCGCGGCAGCCGAGCAATGCCCGAAAGAGCTGATCGTGCTTGGCGGGGATCATCTCGGCCCTAGTCCCTGGAAGGACCGGCCCGCCGAGGAGGCGATGGCACAGGCCGGGACCATGGTCGATGCTTATGTCCGCGCCGGCTTCCGCAAGATCCACCTCGATGCCTCGATGGGTTGCGCGGGTGAACCGGCGGCGCTCGACGACCACACGGTGGCCGAGCGCGCCGCCAAGCTGGCGGGCGTCGCGGAACAGGCGGCAGCGCAGAGCAGCAAGGCAAGCCCGGTCTACATCATCGGCACGGAAGTGCCACCGCCCGGCGGCGCCGATCACGCATTGGATGCGATCACCCCGACCAGTCCGGAGGCGGCTCGCCAAAC
Organism: Mesorhizobium sp. M7D.F.Ca.US.004.01.2.1; assembly: GCF_003997785.1. Lineage (NCBI taxonomy): Bacteria > Pseudomonadati > Pseudomonadota > Alphaproteobacteria > Hyphomicrobiales > Phyllobacteriaceae > Mesorhizobium > Mesorhizobium sp. M7D.F.Ca.US.004.01.2.1. The sequence continues at coordinate 21,478 of NZ_RZRQ01000002.1, forward strand.
ATATGCCATTCACGCCAAAGCATTCCAGGCCGCCGGGCTTGAAAGCGCGTTTTCCCGCGTCATCGGGCTTGTGGTGCAGCCGGGCGTGGAGTTCGGCAACCAGAATGTGATTTTCTACGATCGGGCGAAGGCCCGTGATCTGGCGGCAACGCTGAACAGATTGCCATCGCTCGTTTTCGAAGCCCATTCGACGGATTATCAGGGCGAGAGGCCGTTGCGTGAACTCGTCGAGGACGGCTTCGCCATCCTCAAGGTCGGCCCCGAGCTGACCTTCAAACTGCGCGAGGCGCTGTACGCGCTCGACCTGATCGCTTCCGATCTGGTGCCCTTCTATGGCGAGCGGCCGCTTCACCACGCCATGGAAGAGTTGATGCACGGCGCCCCCAAGAACTGGGCAAGCCACTATCACGGCAGCGATGCCGACAAGCGGATGCTGCGCCACTACTCCTATTCCGATCGCATCCGATACTATTGGGCGACCCCGCAAGCCCGTGCCGCATGCGACCGACTCTTCGATACGTTGAAGGGCCGGAAGGTGCCGGTGACGCTGTTTCTCCAGCACCTGCCTTCGGCGCTCGCTTGGGCCGACCGCGCCTGCGACGGCGAGGACATCGCGATCGATCACGTCCAGCAAAGCATCGAGGTGTACGCTCGGGCATGCGGCACCTGAACCCTGCGTCCGGCCCCCTTCAAGGTTAGAGCCGACGAGCCGGCGGGCGGCTGAACGCTTACAGCGACGGTCCCAATCGGATCGGGCTGCCGTCGCTGAAACGGGATTGACGGAACCTGTGGAGATTGTGCCCGGTCTCGTTGCCCTGGATCAAATCGGACAGGATGCGGCCCATTCCGGGTCCTATGCCGAAGCCGTGGCCACTCATCCCGGTCGCGACAACGAGGCCCGGGATCGCAGCGGCGCGATCGACGATAGGCACGACATCCGGCATCGCATCGATCATGCCGGCCCAGTTCGCCCTGATCGGCACTGTCTTGAACTGCGGGAAAAGCTCCCTGAACCCGCTGTCGATGGCGCGGAGCGCCGAGGCCTCCGGAGCGGGATTGAGGACGCGCATCCGTTCGAACGGGGTTTCCTTGTCAGCGTCCCATCTTCGCGGAGTTGACCAGGCGTCCGGATATCCGCGCGGCGCGGCCGGCAGGTAGCGTGTGCCAAAGGGATTGGCCATCAGGGCGCTGACATATTTGCCCGCATGGCGAAATGCGTCCGGCCCTATGTAGAGTTGGTTGCTGCCTCCCGATGCGAGCGTGTACCCGCCATCCTGCCTGCGCCGGAAAGCGATGCGTTCGTCCGCGGCGGCACCGGCGTGGATTTCCGCCATCGGCGCAGTCGCGGCGACGGTCGCCCTGACGCTGAGCTGCGGGATCGAGATGCCGTGCGCGCGCAGGAAGAGCGATGTCCAGGCGCCGCTGGCGACGAGGACGCTCGAAGTGGCGATATGGCCCCGCTCGGTCCAGACGCCGCTGATCCGGCCGGCCGAGATGTCGAGCATACGTGCCGCACAATTCTCGATGATCGTGACGCCTTGCCGGGCGGCCAGGCGAGCGATCGCGGGCACGGCAACCCAAGGCTCGGCGCGCATGTCCGATGGGGTGGTCATGGCGCCTTTGAACGGTAGCGACATGGCCGGGATCAGGCTTGCCACCTCACCCTGGTCGAGGAGACGCGTGTCGACGCCATGAGCCTGGGCGATCTTCAGGAATTTCGCGAAACCAGCCATCTCCTTGTCGGTCCGCGCAAGGTAGGTAACGCCCGTCTGCTTCAGTCCTATGTCCTCGCCGCATTCCTGCGCCAGTTGCCGCCAGAGGCGCTGCGCTTCGATCACGATCGGCAGTTCGTCGGCATCGCGGCCCTGTTGCCGGATCCAGCCCCAATTGCGCGAGGATTGCTCGGCGGCGATGCGTCCCTTTTCCAGCAGCGTCACCGAGATGTTGCGTCGCGCCAGGAACAGTGCCGTGGTCACGCCAATGACGCCGCCGCCGATGATCACGACTTCCGAGGTCTTCGGCAGCGGGTCTTGAAACTGGATTGGAATGGCTTCGGTGAAGGGGAAGATTGTCAAGGAGCACTTCCTTATTGGTATGCTACGGCGGTATATCGTGCTGTGTCGACGATCAAATCCGATGGTAGCGTTGGCTGGAATCGATACTAGAATCAAGCCTTTGACTATCCGATCTTCTCGATTCCCGCCTAGGCATGTCTCGGCAGCGCCTGGAGCACCCTGGTGATGAACATGCTGAATTCGACCCGCCGGCGTCATAGTCTATGAAGGCAAGTGGGTCGCGGCTCCGGTCAACGTCCACTCGGTCAACTGGCGGCTTCGACGGCTTACCAAGGGTGTGTTGTCGTATGGCCGACGCCCAGCAGCCCGCACAGCAGTTTCAGTCTTGCCTTGCCGCACGCAAAAGCATTCCAAAGAGGTCGCGCGGCTCATCAGGATCGGCAAGGAGATCCAGCTCCTCGTAAAGGCCGGTGTCGGCGAGTTGATCGCGCACGTAGCGGAGAGCAGAGAAATCCTCGGTGGCGAAGCCGACGGAATCGAACAGCGTCACCGCCTGGTTGTTGCTGCGCCCCTCGGCCGTTCCAGCCATCACCTCCCACAATTCGGCGACGGGATGATCCGGATCGAGTTGCTGGATTTCACCCTCGATGCGCGTCTGCGGCGTGTACTCGACGATAATCCGCGACCGCAGCAGGATGTCACGATGGAGTTCCGTCTTGCCCGGGCAGTCGCCGCCGACCGCGTTGATGTGGACGCCGCTGCCGACCATGTTGTCGGTGAGGATGGTCGCATATTGCTTGTCGGCGGTGACCGTGGTGATGATCTGCGCGCCCTCCACTGCGGCATGTGCCGAAGCGCAGGACGTGATGTCGAACCCCAGTCCCGCCAGATTATCCGCGCATTTGCGCGTGGCTGCCGGGTCGATGTCGTAGAGGCGCAGCTTGTTGACGCCGAGCAGCGCCTTGAAGGCGAGCGCCTGGAATTCCGACTGGGCGCCGTTGCCGATGATGGCCATGCAGTCCGCGCCCTTCGGCGCCAGGTATTTTGCGGCGACCGCCGACGTTGCCGCCGTGCGCAAGGCGGTCAGGATGGTCATCTCGGAGAGCAGCATCGGATAGCCGTTGCCGACATCGGCTAGGACGCCGAAAGCGGTGACCGTCTGGCGGCCCTCACGCATGTTCTTGGGGTGGCCGTTGACGTATTTGAAGCCGTAGAGGCGGCCGTCGCTCGTCGGCATCAGTTCGATCACCCCGTCAATGCTGTGCGAGGCGACGCGCGGCGTCTTGTCGAACAGCGCCCAGCGACGAAAGTCCTCCTCGATGTAAGCTGCGAGATCGATGAGGAAGCGCTCGACGCCGATGGCAAGCACCAGCTTCATCATGTGGTCGACGCTGACGAAGGGGACGATGTTCAGCTTGGCGTTCATCGATCAAAAGCTCCTGGTCGGCCGGTCCATGATACGGCGGCCCATCAGGCTTGCCGTCAGGTCGACCATCAGCGTGGCCGTGCGGCCGCGCTCGTCGAGAAAGGGGTTGAGTTCGACAAGGTCGAGACTGCTAACCAGGCCGCTATCCGAAAGCATCTCCATGACCAGATGGGCCTCGCGAAACGTTGCTCCACCCGGAACGGTCGTGCCGACCGCGGGAGCGATCGACGGATCGAGGAAGTCGACATCGAGACTGACATGCAGCAGGCCATTCTCGAGCGTCACCCGCTCCAGAAAGGCACCCAGAAGCGGCGCGATGCCATGTTCGTCGATGGCGCGCATATCGTGCACGGTGACGCCCGCGGCGCGCAGCGCCTGCCGCTCGGCCGGATCAACGCTGCGAATACCCAATGTGCAGATGCGGGCCGGGTCTATCCGCTCCGGCAGATCCGGAAAATAGCCGTGGAAGCCCGGCTGGCCGCTGGCGTAGGCAAGCGGCACGCCATGCAAATTGCCGCTGGCGGTGGTGTCGAGCGTGTGAAAATCGGGATGCGCGTCGAGCCACAGCACAAATAGCGGCCTGCCGGTTTGCGCCGCGCGACGGGCCAGTCCCGACAGGGTTCCAGCGGAGATGGAGTGATCTCCGCCGAGAAAGATCGGCATGGCGTCCGCGCTGGCGGCATAGGCTGCATCCGCGATGCCCGCCGTCCACGCTGAAATCTCCGGCAGCGCCTTCAGCGCCAGGTTGCCATGGGCGATCGGGCGCACCGGCGTCGGCGCGACGGTGCCAAGATCAGCAACCGCATGGCCAAGGTCCCTGAGGGCGCCGACCAGCCCCGCCGTCCGCAAGGCGCTCGGTCCCATTTCGCAGCCCATTCGGCCAGCGCCGTCCTGCACCGGCGCACCCAATATGTTGCAGTTCATGCAAGCACTCTCCCTCTATGAGGCCCAGGAGGTGTTGAACCGTATGCTGCCGGCAGAATGAATAGAGCTGATTGGCAAAACCAGCAGTAAGAGTTATCGTTTTGAGACATCAGGCTACCATATTGGACAATTGTGGATTCTCTCGACCAGAAACTCATCACACTCCTGCGCCACAGCGCGCGGCGGAGCATCTCCGACCTGGCGGCGGATCTTGGCGTGTCGCGCGCCACGGCACGCTCGCGAATGGAGCGGCTTGAACAGTCCGGCGAGATCATCGGCTATACGGTCATCTTGCGCGCCGAAGCGATCAGCTCGGCTGTCAGGGGTATCATGATGATCGAGATCGAAGGCCATGCGGCCGATCGGGTGATCCGCGCTCTTGGTGGCTTTGCGGAAGTCGCTACGATTCATACGACCAATGGCCGCTGGGATCTGGTGGTTGAACTCAACACGGCAACCCTCACCGAGTTAGATGCGGTGTTGCGCCGGATTCGCCTGGTGCCCGGTATCACCGGCAGCGAGACGAGCCTGCTGCTGGCCACGCCGCGCAGCACAAAAGCCCGTCTTTAGGCACGGCTGCGTGGGTTAGGGTCGGCGGGGCTCTGCACGCTTGATAGCGCACTGGTAGCGAATGCGCGCGGCGTCTGGGTTTTCGCCCAACATGAGAGAAGACCATAGCGCGGTGTCGGCAGCTTCATGGAGGTCACGGGCAGTACGCGCCTTCAACCGGTCAGCCGTATCCAAAGCACGCTGTACGAATGCACCGCGACCATCGAGATCCCTTAGCTCCTTTGGGACCCGTCGGTAGTAATGGAAGCGATCGCCCCGCCGCTACAGAAAGCGATCAGGATCATGCTCTTCGCGTCGCCTTCCCATGTCTTACGGTACCGTTTGTATCACAATAAGTAACACAATAGGCATCACAAAAGGCCAAAATGGCGCAAGGACTAGGTCGCTCGGCACAAAATTCTACAGAAAAATCAATGATTTGGAGAATCAATTGATGGTACCGTTGGCTGGGATCGATATGCCTAATAAGCTATTGTTTTTATTGTGCTTTTTACGCTCTCCTGCTCGATTTGTATCACAATAGGTAGCACAATAGGTAGCACAGACTGGGATGGCCAGATCCGCATGGACCCGTCTTCATCCTACGCCATGCAAAGGCTGATCAACATGAAGGACCAATTCGACATCGCTTTCGCATGCGACACCGATCACGACCGGCACGGTATCGTCACGCGCACCGGCGGGCTGCTGCCGCCCAATCACTATTTGTCGGTGGCGATTGACTATCTGTTCCAGCATCGCCCCGAATGGCGGGCGGACGCAGCCGTCGGAAAGACGGTGGTAAGCAGCCAGATGATCGATCGCGTCAGCGCCAGGCTCCGACGCAGGCTGTACGAAGTGCCGGTCGGTTTCAAATGGTTCGCCAAGGGGATTCAGGACGGCTCGCTGGGTTTTTGCGGCGAGGAAAGCGCCGGAGCGACGTTCATGCGCCGAAACGGTGCCGTCTGGACGACCGACAAGGATGGCATCGTTCCAGCCTTGCTGTCGGCAGAGATCATGGCGAGCATGGGCAAGGATCCCGGCGAGGTTTATCGCGACCTGACGAACGATCTGGGCGAGCCGGTTGCCGACCGTATCCAGGCCATCGCGACCCCGGTACAGCGCCGGGCGTCAGGCTGGCCTCCTCGACATGACCCGCCCAAGGATGTGCATGACGCGTTCGCCTTCTCCGAGCAGGTAGTCGGCAATGATGCGGCGGTGGCAGCGCCACCAGCCGGCTTCCGCGCACATAATTGCGCAGCGATGCTCACTGCCAAGCTCTCGCAGTTGCGCCAAGCCTTTGGCGAACGGCTTCGTCAGCGCATAGTCGGCGTAGTTGCGAAAGCTATTTACGCGCCAGTAGCTATTGGGGGAAGGCACCGGCCCACGCGCCTTGCCCCGCAAGCCGCCGAGCGCAGCGATATGCTCATAGCCGATCCGCCACGGCGCCAACGTTGTGGGAAGGCTGTTTTCGTTGAATTGCGGATTGGTGCGCGAGCGCGGCATCGACCTCACATCGACAACGAAATCGACACGAGCCCGCTGAAGCAGTTCGGCGAACTCGACGATCGCACGCGTGGAATGGCCTATGGTGAAGAAGCTGTTCGTTTCGATTCCAATCTGGCGGCGCACGGCGACCCTGGCCACCTCGGCGCGGATCGTAGCCTGTTTATCTTCCAGATCAAAAAAGCCGCCTGCATCGGGAAGCGATTCGCTGGAACCGAATTCGAGCGCAAAGGTTGAGTGGTGGATCATCGCCATTCGATTGCGCCATCCAGGTGCGGAATGGCGTCTTGGTTCCGCGAGAATCCCTGTCACCCTTGGTCGAGCCACATGGCGGATAGATTCGAAGTCGGCGATCACGTGAGCTGGAATTCGGAAGCCGGGGGCGTCAGCGGCACGATCGTTCGTGTGCACAAACACAATTTCGATGTCCATGGCTACACGCACCATGCAAGCGCTGAAGCGCCGCAATACGAGATAAAGAGCAGCAAGACTGAGCATATTGCCTTCCACAAGGGTTCGGCGCTCACCAGACTTCGCGACTGACTTTCGTCAGACGCGATTGATCAGAGAAAGCGGTTGCCCGATGCCCACCAACACGCAGCCTCGTTCGCCCGAGCCGCTCCGCGCCTCAGCGACGCCGATGATCGCATCCGTCTCAATCATTGGATGCCGCCGCAACAGGGGATTTTCCCACGCATCCGCATTGGGACTAGCTGGATCGATACGCTATGGGCGCTGCCGATCGGCGCCGCCGCGCTGCTCTGCATGATTGCCTTGGCACAAAGCTTGCGCGAGCGTGACCGCCTTCATCCAAAACCATCCAGGCATCGCGCAATCGGCGCCGGCGGTGGACTCCGGTTTCCCTGAGTGGCTGCAAGTCCAGCATTTTCTGAACATGTTCTTCATGCTGTTCATCATGCGGGCAGGCCTGCAGATCCTGGCTGATCATCCACGGCTCTATTGGGGCCGCGACTGCACGCCGGGGAACGATCATGGGTTCCAGCCATGTATCTCTCCAGAGGGGCCGGACGGTAGGCTTGATGGCTATGAGAGGGGGGGTAGCTACGCGGATACGGCAACGCGATAGTTCCACACCAAGCGGCAGCGTTCGTAGTCGCCGCAAACGATAACAACGAAAGGCACGGAGATGCCCGATAAACCCAACACAGAACGGCCACAGCGGATTGAAGACCATGCCAAGCACTTGGCAGCGATGGTCACCCCCAAAGATATAAGCGGCTACCGAAAAGTCCTGACCGACAACGAGCAATATTTCGCAATCGAATTGGCACGTTTCGTAGCCGCGATGGCCTCGCAGGATGGACTGCGCGAGGCTGCCGACAGGTTCCTAACAGCTGTGCAAACGAGTGGGGAACCTGATCAAATTTTTCGGTGAATACTTCCCGCCGCGGTTCAATCAAGGTCGCGCAGTTCGCTATTGTGCTTCCTTAAGAACTTGGAGGCGCGGGATGCCGGAAGGATATCTGTTTTCAGAGGGCTCGACCTTGGACTTGGCCAGACAGTTACCGGTTCTGGCGATGAATGAATTGAAGGCAATGCCAGAGAGCGTTTTTCTGTCGGTCCCAATGGAGGATGTGATCAGCGAACTTGTCGCCAAATTCCGCCCCGATTTGCCTACTGTGGACGAGGATAGTGTTTGGATCGATGAAGAGGAGCGAACCTATCAGCCACGCGGCCGAGATCGTTATGACATATTCAGTGACAGCTACGGAGATCCAGAGCCCCAAAGATTTCATGTCGTGATGTATCACCTGCCTTTCAGAGGAAACCGCGACCTTTTCCGGTTTCAGCCTTCGCGTGCGTCCTATCCAGGGCCCCAAGCCGCCATCATGGCAAACGACTTGGTGATCTCACTCCCTACGGCGGGAAAAAGTGGCGACCAGCTGAACGCCGAATTTGGGGCGGTGGTTAGAAGCATCAAAGAACATTTGGCTACAGCCGCATCGGATCTTCAACATGTGGCGAGCCAGATAGAGCAGCCCGCGCGCCAGTTTTTTGAGGCCCGCAAGGCGGAATTGTTGAAAGGCAAGGGCTTGGCCGCGTCGCTTGGCTTTCCAATGAAGCGCAGACCCGACGCTCCGACAACCTTCATTGCTCCTCAGATACGCCGGAAGGTCGTTCCCGTGCGGACAGAAACGGTTGCTCCGTTCAAACCCGAGCCCGAACTCGACGAGAAAGAGTACGCGCACATTCTTAGTGTCATCGAAAACATGACAAAGGTCATGGAGCGCAGCCCGCACACTTTTCACGACATGGGCGAGGAAGACATTAGGCAGCACTACTTGGTACAGCTCAACGGTCAGTACGAGGGCCAAGCCACCGGCGAGACCTTCAATCACGAGGGCAAAACCGACATTCTCATCCGCTCCGAAGGTCGTAACGTTTTCATCGCAGAATGTAAGTTCTGGCACGGCGAAAAGGTCTTTACGGAGACAGTCGACCAACTCCTCAGATACCTCAGCTGGCGCGACACCAAAGCGGCTCTTATCATCTTTAACCGCAACAAGGGCTTGTCAGGCGTTATCGAGACCGCAAACAAGGCCATCGAGGCCCATGCACAATATAAGCGCGGCCCTGTTGTTGAAGGCGACACTAGGTTCCGTTACGTCCTCGCAAACCCGGGTGACGTCAGCCGCGAAATCATTGTTACGTTGATGTTTTTCGACGTTCCGACGGCCCCATAACGACACCATCACAAAATCTTGCAGGCCGATTCCGCTGAATCGTAGACTCACCTCTTTCAGGAGGCGGACGTGGACGAGCGGACCTACAAGCTTTTCAGATACCACAGAGAAGCCCTGGATTTCTTCAAGAGCCCGAAGACGGCGTTGTGGGCGACCAAGCTCCACATGGCACTTAGGAGTCGTGCTCGCGATATCAGGCGCACGTGCCAGAAGTCGATGCCTTCAAAGCCGTCTGAAATACCAATCTAGTATCCAACTTTGTCCATGAGCGCTCGCAGTTCGGGCTGAGGCGCAACCCAGAAAGTTCGAAAAGCTTCCAGGAACCCCAGCCAAACCGGATGCTCGGCAGGCAACTTCGCTCCACAAGCCACGTTCGCTCTACGGTCGCTACTACTTCTGAAATAACATCAAAGGGTTGTCCGAAGTCCGTACGAATTCTGCGCCGGCTCCACTGCAGTTCGATAGACCAAGCTTAGGAGGGCGGTTGCGTCGTTGATCATCAACCAATAGAGAGGGGATAAATCAGACAAAAGGACCACCTATGACCAACGAATCCGACACCCGCGCTGCCGAACTAGCTGAGTTAATAGCCGACATTGTCTCAGCATATGTCAGCAACAATCCATTGCCGGTGTCTGGTTTGCCGGACGTGATAGCATCGGTTCATGCTTCGCTGTCCGGATTAGGCACGCCGATTCCGCCTGTCGTTGAACCGCAAACTCCCGCGGTCAACCCGAAGAGGTCGGTGACGCCGGACTTCATTATCTGCCTCGAAGACGGCAAGAAGTTCAAATCCCTGAAGCGGCATCTTAGCACGGACTTCGGCCTAACACCGGACGCCTATCGCGCCAAATGGAACTTGCCGCACGATTACCCTATGACAGCTCCAAATTACGCCGCTCAGCGCTCGCAACTTGCAAAGTCCATCGGGCTTGGCCGCAAGGCTGAACCCGTCGTACCAGCCAAGAAGGCACCTGCGAAGCGGAAAGCCAGAGCCTAGTCGGTCACCACCTGACGTAACGGAAAGACTCAGCTATGTGTTGAGAGCGGCGGACCTGAAAAGGACCGTCTGGCCGGCGCCATTCGGGCAACCTCCCAGCGAGGGCGCCGGCCTTTTTTCCTAGCGGGGCGGCAATAGCCGGCGAACACGTCTCAGGCATCTATCGCCAGGGCCTGAAGCTATCATCGGGCCGCTTCGCGATGATCGACAACGGCCTCGGATACGGCGCGAAGGTCACCATCCTGCCAGGACCCGTGCAGGAGCTCGCGCCTCCTCCCGCGTGTTAACGACGTCAAGAATGCTCTCGGCAAACCACGGCTTGGCCAAAATCTAATGATACCACCTCGCGATCTGTGGCGCGGTAGATTCCATAGCCAACCTTTGCTGAGCAGCCCCTCGTCGCACATCCGGGCCAGATAGCAGCGGGGAATTCCGATCTCAGTCAGCTCGCGCGTTCGCACTTCACGCTTTTCACGGGCGAATGCGACAGCGCGCTCTCGGAGGGATGGCCGAGACCCGCCGGCCAATTCGATGCGCTCCGCGCGCTCTCGGTCACGCTTGCGAGTCTTGACGGAAGGTTTTAGCGTAGTTTCGAGGGGGATCGGCAGCTCGTAGTTCGCGGTTTCATTCGGCCCGGGGAGCCGTAACGATTCAAAACTGCGAACGTCATGCCCAGCCCTATGGACCCCGGGCTTGCCCAGATGCGATGAGGTGTTGCCGTTCTGTATGAATTCCGATGCGTGTGCGCATCGATCAAGCTTGCCCGACCGCAGATTCATGCATTCCGACTTCTTTCACAAGTGCCCTCAATTCGGCTGGCGGCGCGAGGCAGAAAGTTCGGAAAGCTTCCAGGAACCCCAGTCGATGGCCAATTGTAGAACCATCTGTCGACGGCTTTGGCTTCGGAGAACGAATCCGCTGCGGGGAATGGGTGCGTGCTGCTAGGTAGAGAGCACGAGGCGGATATCGCGCTCGCATTGAGCGCCTGCCGGCCGGAGCAGAGCATCACGGGCTTCTTCAACACAGAGCCTGACCATGCCCTATCCTGTTCTCGATGCCTCAATCAGTCCACTGAGTCAGCGGTTGATCGACGACATGACCCTGCGCCGGTTGAGCCGGGAGACGCAGCGCAACAACGTCCGCGATTTCAGACGGTTCGCGCCCCTCCTTGGCCGGTCGCCGGACACGGCGACAGCGTACGACCTGCGCTGGTTCCCCGCGGGTTGCTTCTTCGGGGCCTTTCGTACGCCTGCCGGCATCCGAGAACTCTTCGCGAAAGTGGAACGGCAGCTTCGCGGCTCGCAACGGAAATATCAGACGTTCAATCTGCTTGCGGTGTCTGGGTCGTGAGACTAACCCACAGTGCGTCTTTGCAGGCAGCAGCCCCCGCGACTACAAAACACAGTGATACTTGACGCAAGTCGTCTTCCAAGATTACCCGATCCGGATACACAGTTGCGCGCCTCTACCGAACCTTGTCATGACTCGCGTATTCGATCCTTGAGTCAGTTAACTTCTATCTTCGATGGCACGATAGCTAGAATGCCGCTCGGCGATCGCGCTTAGCATCTCCTCGATTATCCGCTAGACAAACCGTGCTTTTTTTGCGAATTATTGGCCACTCTTGCGAGGTGTATCTCTTGTCCCTGCTCCGGATAGAGTTCGTCGCCAATCGGGATCGATGTGGCGCTTGCACTTTGCTTGATGAGCAGGGCGCCGTCATACTAGGTCCATTTCCCCTTGCGGGGCGCTCAAGCGACAAGATTGCCACGCTTCAAAATAACAGACAGCGAACCCCCGTGCTCCGCTTCGGCGATACGCCCACTGGTGGATACCGTGTCTGTCCGGTAGAGCTCGACGAATTGCGGTACCCGCCAGCTGAGTTCGGTGGCTCCGGGATAATTCCTCTTATTCCCATCTCGGACGACGCGGCCTGCGCAGAGGCTATTGGCCGATATTGCTTTGCAATTTTTGGTGGACCACTTGCACCCGACAGAAGTCTTCGCTCCACAGCGGGCGGGCTTCGGATGCATGACGCCGATTTCGCAGCAATCGTCGAGAATATGAAACTTATTTCGTGCACACGATGTAAGATCGTCGAAGTCGCAAGTCTGCCGGACTACGGGATCGTGTTCAACGACTGTAATTGTCAACACGCCGATCCATTGATTGCGCCCGAGTTTCAATCAACCGCCTCTGAAACTTTCCCGTCACATTCATGGGCCGCCAGCGCACTGGCCCTGGGCATGACGGTAACCTTTGCCGCATTGCCGACCTCGGTCTATGCTGACGACAGGACCAAGGCAGTTGAAACCGCCGACAACATCCAGGCGACTTTCCCAGAACGGAATGTTCTATTCGCACAAATTGCCCAAGAAAGCGGCGGATACGCTCGGCTTGCCTACAATTCGGATTCGTCCAGCGTCGAACCACCTGACAATCCGGCTGAACCCGATATTGTAAACTCCGAGACACAAAACGCTTTGCAGGGCGCACCGCCGCCCGAACCTCAGACCTATTCCTCAGAGGTTACGAAAATTAGTAATGAGGTAGTAAAGGACATACCTACTGAAGCGGCATCACAAACGGTCGACGTGTTGAAGTATGCTGCGGAAAAGATGGCAGATTCAAGCGAGGCGGCCAATTGGAGGCCAGCGGTAAGTGTCCTTGATAACGCTGATACCGAGTTCAGTATAAGTAATTATTCGGTAGCATCCGAGGCGTTGGAAGCTCTTGGAAATGCTTTCAAGCTCAAATCAGCTTACGATTCTGGAACTCGAATCGGAACAGCGATAAATGATCTTCAGGCAGGAAAAATCGACATGGTGACCTTCACGCAGCAGGTTGGCCCGGAACCCGCGAAAATTCTTGCTGCATATTCTGGAATTCCGTTCAGCGATCACGTCGTCGATCTAGGCGTCGCAACATTGAATAAGGGCGCGTCGTCCGCGATAGATTTCGGATTCGATATGTACGACAAATATAAGGGTTACGACGTACAACCGGCCCCAGGAGGAAAAAAGTGACAGCATCACGGCCGACGCCAAATAATACCCTGGTCGCTGCAATTTTCCTTGCCACCATAATATTTTCACCACCCGCGTTAGCTGACCCAGCCGATGATATCGTGCTAATACTTGGATACGATAAATATTACGACAACTTATCTTCGTTGACGGTGAATCAAGCAATGGAGAAACTGACAGCTCTAAAGATCCCTGGACCGTCTGACGCTCTGCCGAAACTTGAGGACGATGCCAGATCATATAAAGTTGTTTTTCTAGGAGCAATTGCCAAGTCATACCGTGCCAGGTTCACGCCTTCTGAGCTTGGCAACCTCCTCTCCTTTTACAAAAGCCCTTTGGGACAAAAGGTGGGAGATGTTCAAGGGCCTGTCAAAGATGACGTGGTGGCGGCATCGAGAAATCTCGGCGTGTATATCGGCGTTGAGGCTGCGCAATTAGCAAAGTGACGAGAGGCTCTACGACAGCGCCTCCTTCGTCAGCTCTTTTCATTTGTCGGCAGTGCGAAGGCTATCGATCGAAAAAAGAGACCCATCTCCGCATACGGGCCCTAAGAGCGTCTGCATCGACCAATGCGTCTTTTAGCTTTTCGGCGCCGGTTTTCCTAAATTTCACCCTTGCTGGACTATTCCGCGCGCGCAAACCCAGAAAATGGGCGGTTCGCTCGGCAATTCGCACTGGCCTGTTTGCCAGATCCTCGTAGAAAATTTTCAAAACCCTGTGATGAGCAAAGGCCTTTTCGAAAAATGCCTGGTGCTCCTCAATCTGTTGAATTGAATTAATAATTTCTCCTTCCGTCAAGGCAACCGGTTCCCGCTTGGTAATCGGGCTTGACCAGCCCTCTGCCCATTTTCCTGAAGATTGAGCCTGCTGTTCGGAGACAAGTCTTTTCAGCAAATTTCGCCTTAATAGGTGGATAATCATCACGTTCTCGTCTGACATCAGTGCCTGCAGAACTCGATCCTGCGAAAGTCCGTGACCATAAAGCAATTTGAATCCTGTGGCACTATACCCTTCGGCTTCGCTTCGCTCGCATAGCGCATTCCAAAACGAAACAGGATCGGTCCTTCGAAGTTCCAAAAGAGCAGGAACTTCTTCTACCGAAATATTATCCCATGGGATTACGTCCTTGTTGATATTTACTGGATTGAACAACTCGAATCCGCATTGGCAATCCTCGTAATCCTTCAGCAAGCCGATGAGAAGGTTTGTGCCAGTCCTCTCTCCCGCAATCACCACGAATCTTTGTTTTGTCAGATCTGAACGCTCCGGCTTGTAACGCCCGGTGTATTTTCGACAGACTTGCTCAAGAGCATCCGCAGCCTCAAGATGCATCGCCGGTGAGGGATAGTAATTATTTTCGAGCACTCCCTCTCTTGACGACGCGCCGTCTATCGAGCGCTCGCTCGGCCATAGCGTTTGCGGAAGGCCGGCAGTAGAGATGCATTCGACATATTCGTCGGAGAAAGCCGCAATCTCCTTCGTCATTCTTTCGTTGACCAACTGAGGCACTGCCTGAAAAAGACTGTAAGGCAAGTCGCTATAGTCGTCTTCATATGCAGAACGTCTACTAGAAAGCCAAAACAATATTTTTGGAGCTGATATCTCCTGCAGCAAATTAACAAAGACGTTCGTATAGTCCGCCCTCGTTTCTTCGGTGATCGTCTCGATCTCCTTCTGCGATGACGATGCTGCCAATTGTCGAAATAATTCTTCCGAACGCAGTGCTGATCCGTCCGACGTCCGGTACCCAGCATGACCGCCCGACTTGGAATTGTCGAACTGCGAATTCGAGGCGCTGCGCCCCGATAACACCTGGAGTACGACGGCCTCTGCTCCGTTCATGAGATCCAGGTAGGCGCGATTCATGAAATGTCGGGGGCCTGATCCTCCGACCCCGAGGTTCAGGACGGGCAAATCCAGCCGTCTGCCCAATTCGGTTGGAAATGGGTTCATTGCGAAGCGCCCGAACGTCTGAGCTGCCCCGACGAAAGCAAGATACGGTTTAGAGGTATCTACCGGCGGCCCGCGAAATGTTCTCCAGCTGAGGGTCGGAAGCTGATAAAGTTCGTAATCGAACCCACCTGCCTTATCGAGTTCCTGATAGAACTTACTCATGAGCTATTGTTCTCGCGACAACTCTGCGTGCGCCATCGTGTCAAGCCTGACTTGATAATATACCCGTTTCGTCGCAGTGGGACATCTCATGACGCAGGTAATTCACTCTCATATCGAAGCAAAGTCATATAGCGCGCAACCATTTTCTCTACCGAGAACTTCTGGGCAACCCTCGCACGCCCTTCCTCACCGAATTTTCGCAGCATTTTTGGATTTTCGAGCAACTCAATCACCCTATCGGCCATGGCTTGCGAAGTGGAGGCGAGATAACCCGTTACTCCATCATCAACCTGTTCAGCCGTGCCACCATCGGGATTGGCTACGACAGGCAAGCCCATGGCCATTGCTTCAAGCGAAGCGTTCGGACAACCCTGCCGATCGGAAACCATCACGAAAACACGAAATTGGCCGAGGAACGGCGTCACATCCTCACGTGGCCCAACGAACCGGATGTAATCGAGTTTCTCTCTTCGCTGGCGATCCAGCAGATCCCGCCAATAGGTCTCCGTACGCGAGTCTGGGCCACCAACGATTGTCAGGGACGCGCCTGGTAGTGTCATATTAACGTGCCGCATCATTTCTATTAGGAACTCGATCCTTTTGTCCGGAACAATACGGCAAACGGTGCCGATGGCGAGAGTCGGATCGAAAGTACCCGGGAGAAGATCCGCGGGTTCCGGCAGCGGCACGAAACGAGGCGGGGGCGCAGTGCCGAGCGGGATAAAGGACACCCGTCGCGGCGCCACCGGCGAGGGCGCTCCGCCCGCGTAGAGGGCGACGAAGTCGTCAAGCCTCTTGAAATAATCATCGGCGGTAAACATTATGCGCCGCTGGAATCTAGCCGCATCGGCGAGCTCGTCGAAGAGCATCGGCCCCGGGCTCACGTCTATAAATCGTACATCGCGTTCGAACAGGACTTTAGCCAAGAGCAACTTGATCTCTGGCTGCACGTTCCAGAAGCATATAGACCGCATCGTCAGTTGATCAAACCATTGCAGCAAACTGGCCGTAATTTCGCCCAAGCCCGAGACTTGTTTGAGATCGAGAATGGGAACCTGGGCGTCGGTTAGTGCTGCGCGGAAACGGGCAATCGAAATCCCGTCGATCACACATAGGGCTGTTTTTATTGATGTGGGCAGGCTAGTCAGGAGTAGTGTCAAGGACCGCGCGGGACCTCCGATGTTGAGGTTCTGTGTGACAAACAATGTGCCTTCCGCTATCGACCGCGAAGAGGGCGATCGCACCGCATACTGGGCCAGCAGTGTCCAGAGACGTGGGATGATATCTGGATCGATTGGAGGACTCGGCAGCCACCGTTTTTGACGCTGAGCCCGATCGAGCAAACCTGTAACATAAGCGTTTATGTCGGACGGTTCTTCAACCAAGACTGCGTCGGCTGGTACAATCGCGCGATTTCCGCCCACATCGGCCGCGACAACCGGGCATCCAGCACGTGTCGCCTCCATTAGAGCAATCGAGCTGGCCTCGAAAACGCTGGTGTTCATAAACACATCGAATGCCGCATAGTATGGGTCTACTGGGTGGACGTTACCAGGCATAATCATGTCTGCGATTACGCCCAGTTCCAGTGCTAGGCGGCACGTCGCCTCATACGCTGCACGGCCCATGCCATCTGGATGGTCCCAATCGCCGAGTATCATTAATTTGGCCTTGCGAATCCGCTGGAGCTGCGCGAGCACCCTCACTGCCCTCGTATAGGCCTTCCCCGGACTAAACCGACCCACCATCCCAACTAGTAGGGTGTCCGGTGCCAATCCATATGCATTTCGAAGCTCAATACGTCGTCGAGCAAGATCTTCTGGAGAGAAGGACCGCTGTATTTCGTGCCGTAACGTCACAATAGGGCGGATGCAGCCCGCACGCCGCAGTTGGTCTGCCACGATATCCGCTGTGGCCACCACAAACGGTACTAATGGATGATTATAGCAAACGGGCGCATCAATCCATTCGCCAGAGGTAGTATGAACGACAGGGACCGTCGCAACTCCGAGCGCCCAGATACTCTTCAGAAAATTCAAGGGCACCGAATGGGCATAAAGAAGTGGCGTTGGCGAATTTGCTACTTCCAGTGCTATTTTCCGAGCTGCCCGTTCGGTTGAAAGATAGTCTAGCACATGAACCACGAGATTGTCGTGCGGCGTGATTGCGTACCCTTTCTGAGCTGGCGACATAGTGTACAGGCAAGTGGCCACGCTCTTTTGGACAAAAGTGGACTGAACACATTCGATTACTGTTCGCTCAGCGCCTCCCCGTACTAGCGAGGGCAGCAGGATGTTTAGCTGCGTTTCGCTCGGGCGCATCCTAAGATCGATGTGTCGTCCAATCTTCTTTTGGTCGCCGCCCGCATTGGACAACGGAGTGTAGCGTTCGTATGGATCGATGAGTCCATAGTATCGATAAAGCTCATGCAACGTGCTGCCAGCAGGCGGCCTGTTGGTGTCAACTGGCGTTTCGGAAAGTTTCTGACCGCGGTAGACACCGTCGTCCCGGCGTAGGGTCTGCTGGAATTCGTTCAACCAGTGGATCGCGTACCAATTGTCTGGTATTGGAGTGGCAGATTCTACGAAATGACGCACTGCATGATGCCAACTGTCCAAGTTTGATATGTCTTTCCTGATATATGATGTCAGGCCAAGACGTTCGACATTTCTGTTAAGGACGCGGATTTGGGCGTGCCAATCTACGTCTTCATTGGCGATTGAATCGCTCTCTTCATAGCATGACTTCATCAGTTCGCTGCCCTTGGGGCATTTCATCAAGTTACCAACCATCCCCAATTGATGGGGCCTGAAAACGTAGTCTTCGGTGAAATCGAATGGCCTAAGGCAGGTGATGTCCATGTCTGACCAGACACCGCCATGGTCATGAAGCAGCTTGTAGCGGAATAGATCCGAAAAAGGAGAAACGCTCCCCTCGCCCACTCCCGCCTCGATGTCGCGCGCTCGCTTTCTGAATATCCTCTTGCGTGGTAACACCTCGCAGGCGTCCCGCAGGACGACTCCCTTCACAACCGGCGTTTGAAGATCGTCATAAACCCAGAGATGAAATTCGTGTCCCCAGCGAACAAAGGACTGCAATGTCAGTTCTTCAAGGCGTGAAAGCTTAGGTCCTATCCAAAGGCCATGGACTATGGGCAGTTCCCGACCCCTGGGCCGCGACCGCCGTCCTACCTTTGCTGCAGCCCTGAAGGACATGGGAGCTTCCTCGCACTTGGTTTATCGTTGCACTTAGCGCCAGGTAAAGTGATGGGCGGATTGAAATCATTGCGAGAGAGACGTGTCTTCGTGGCTTTCGCAGGCCCTCGGTGGCGAGCCTCTGATACTAGCAATTTTATACTTAGCCGTTTGATGCTGTCTGTCTAGAGACCCGCCGATATCGCGAATCGCGACCATCGTGAGATGTGGCGCAGTTCAACCTTCCGGGAGTGCTAACCGAGCAATCATCTCCACCGGGCGCCTGCCCAATTGTGAAATTTCCGCTCCGAACTGAAGGCGGTGCAGCGCCCCACTTGTCGCGATCTCAGCGTCCAGGAAGTTGTAAGAAATCGCCTTCCTGGTTTCTTTGACCTGAAGAGGTATAGCCGGTGAAGGCAGCAGCCATTCCACCGACGCTTCCTGCTGTTAGTCCAACGCTGGTAGAGCGCCGGCATCAGCAGGCTTTGCAGCCCATCATCGTAACCTCCAGCGAGATAGGCCCGTTGTTTAGCCTTCTCGTTCTTCAACGTCATGATGTCCGACTTCATCGTAGCAACGTCGGCGCGGACTTTTTCGATGTCGGAGTGGACCGAGGTCTGGGTCTCAATGAAGCCGTCCATTTTTGTCGACAGCGCCGACAGCGCCGACAGCCTGTCGACGATCTCCATGACCTTGCCAGTGATAAAAGTGTCGTTCATCGGTATCTCAGGAAACGGGATTGGCGTTAATCCAGCTACGCCGCGACCGACTGCAACATTCAAGTCGTAGACGTGAATACTGGTTGCCACGAACCCTGCTCCACAATACGAGACTCCTCGGGGATTTGGGGGAAATCGAATTGAAGTCTGCACGCACCGTCCTATCAGGGATTCTTTATCTTTCGATCTGCGCGGCCGCGCATGCGCAGTGCGACGCGCGTCTCATTAGTGGTGACGATCTCGTCGGAAAGCCCGCTTGGTTGGCGCATAACCTGCCTTCTAACAGGTCGCTTACAGTCGCAGAATTTGAAGGACTGAGCATCCCGGTACTCAAGCAGGTCGGGCCAACGGCCTGGGAGCCGTCCGGAGAGCGGTCGCTTCGGCAGGGGACGATGGTCACCGTCACGAAGATCGTGGCGGCGACGGAAGACAACCTTCCGATCTACATCGAGGTCGAAGCTGGGCCAGACGACAGGGTCGTCGTCAACAGCATGAATGTCATGGGATATGATTTCACCGCGTGCAAAGCGTCAGAGTTGCTGTCGGGTGGTCATCGGAACGGGTTTAGCTCGCAGTGGATGCGATCCTTGCCGATGCGACTTAAGGAGGGCGCACGTCCGACCGAAGACGGAAAATGGATCGACGCAGCGAAACTTGAAAAGCTCCGTTACGTCGACTGTATCGAATACGATCGCAACGTGCTCAATCCGCGCCTGACCAGGTGCACCCCCGTTTGGGAAGACGTGGGCGACATGAATGAGCAGGCGACCAGGCCGTCGGATATTTACGTCACCGATGAAATGATCGAACAGGTGATCGATATCGAGGATTAGACTGCGATACTAAGTCGGATCGACCCGCACCACGTTCGTAGCGCGGATCGCGCTGCTGATGTCGCAAGACATCTCGCTGCCGAACACGAGCTCGACGCTCTCATCGTCGCCGCGGTGAGAGCGTGAATCTTGGATCGAGCTCGTCGCGGGACGCGCCATGTTTTCGCGCATAGCAGCACGCTGAGCAGCGACGCGTATGATGGGAGGAACTGATGGATCTCAAGAAACTCATCACTTACGTTTCGCTATCCCTTTTGCGCCGACTATCTCGGACGGCGCGGTTGGCCCAGGTCGATCGACGAGCTGCGCACCGACGATCTGCTCCTCATCCCCCGTGGCGATGGTCTCCCCCGCTTCGCGACAGGGACGGCGTGGAGGACCAGGTCGAGTCCACCGCTCGGCTCACCGCAAATGATCTCACGGCAATAGATCGCATGGTGCTTAACGAGGCTGGGATCGCGGTTACGGCGAGATATGTGGCTGCGCCTGAGATCGAGGCCGGCAATCTCGTTCGCGTTCTGCCAGGCTGGAGCGTTCCAGCCGTCGATGTCAGTCTAGTCATGCCTGCCGGTAAGGAACGTAGCCCGGCTGCAAGAGCCTTCGTTGAGTTTATGCGCCAACGGGTTGCCGGCAACCGCCGCTGGTTTGACGATGGGGCGTGGCGGGCCTCACCATGTAATCAGTGGCGAACGATGCCGCCAGGCGTCGCTATGCACCTGGTCGAGGACAAATTTCGCAACGTCCTCCCGCGAGATGGTCCCGCCATGGAAGTCGGACAGATCGGTTAGAGTGCGGACATTGGCGCGTCCCGCCTTTTTGTTCAAAACGGATGGCCGGATGATAGTCCAATCGAGGTCGGACTCACGGATGACGGCTTCCTGCCGGTTCTTGTCCGCATAGACGTTGCGCAGGAGCAGCGGAAAAATCACGTTATCGAACAGGAACCCGCCATGGCCGGCGCTGTCGCCCGCGCCCATCCCGGTGATGGTGATCAGGCGCGAGATGTGTTCAGTCTTCATTGCCTTGACGAGCGCGCGGGTCGCGGTCGAGAGCAGCGTCACCTTGTTGAACGGGCTGGCCGGAGTGCCCAGGGCACTGATGACGGCATCCTGCCCGGTGACGGCCTCGCTTAGGGTCTTCTGGTCGCGGGCGTCGCCGACAACAAGCCGAACGCCCTTCATTTCCGCCGCTTTTTCGGGAGATCGGACCAGTGCCGTCACCTCATATCCGCGTGCCAATGCCTGGCTGACGATGAGCCGGCCAGTCGGCCCCGTCGCCCCCAAAACCAATATCTTGGTCTGCGCGGCGTGGGGATTGTCGTTTGTGGACTTGATCATGGCTTTGTTCCTCGTTGGGTGAGACGTTTGCAGTTGGGTAGGTTGTTGTCGTAAATATGAGTGGTTCACATATGATGCGATAGGCGCTGATATTGGACACACCGTCTCATTGGTGGAACAGAGGGATTTGCTGGCTCTTGCGGATTTCGTGCTCGCCGCGGCGGCTTCGGCCGTGCAGCACGGGACGGGTGGCAGAACTTGAGGCTGGCCTGGGATTGCGACTTGTCGAGCGTGACGCGCGGGCACTCAAACTGACCGAGGAAGGGCGCGCGCTCTACGAACGGGCAGGCCATTTGCTGACCGAACTGGACGAAACCGCAGCAGCGATTGCCTCGGGCGGACAGAAGCCGCGAGGCAAACTGCGGATAAGTGCACCATTGCTTTTTTCTCAAACCGCATTGGGCAAGATCGCCGCCGGTTTTGCGCTGAAGTACCCGGACGTTCGGCTCGAGGTCTCCACGGATGACCGCGCTGTGGATATGATCGATGAGGGGTTTGATCTGGTGATTCGGGTAAACCCTGATCCGGATGAGACCCTTATCGGGCGAGCGTTCCTGCACGATCGATTGGTGGTCGCCGCGAGCCCGGGTCTCGCCCGGCCGACGGCGAACACGACAGCGCCCGCCGTCGTACGATCGGCGAGCGATCGACTGACCTGGCAAGTGATGACCGCCACCGGCCCGACTCCAATTATGATCGAGCCCGTTCTGGCGCTAACATCCCTTGTCATGGTCCAGGACGCGGTGCGAGCCGGCGTTGGCGCCGGCCGCTTACCTTTGTCGCTCGTGAGCCACGAGCTCGCAGACGGCACGCTGGTAGAATGGGGCGAGGTCGACGGACCTGACATTGTCCTTTGGGCGCTCTACCCGTCCAAGCGGCTCCTGAGCGCTCGGGTGTCAGCGTTTCTGAACTATCTCAAAGAGGCCCAGATCTGCTTCTGCGTGAGCGGGCGGTTCGTCCCTACCTTCCTGCCAACGTTCCAGGCTGCGCGCTCGCGGCTAGCATCATCGAAATGAGAATGACCCATGTGAGTTCTCCTTGGTCTTAATTGGTCAGGGAAAAAAATGGATCGCCATCATTGCAGCTAGAGCCGTTACCGGACCGTCCGGGATTTAAAGGAGCTGCAAGCCGCAGTTCGGCCGTGACCCCGCCATGCGCCCTGTTTTCTTGGTCTACGTCGTAGCCGATCCTCGAAGGGGTTCCTCTCTCCTCGACTATTGTCTACGCGTCTCGCCGGGCCACACGCTGAGCGATATGACGACGCGCTTACGCCCTCTCTCCCCAAGTTCTTACGGACGAACGCGGATGACGGTCTTCCCCGTGTGTCGCTCGCTCGCGTTGAAGGTTGCAACGGCCTCGTTGAGGGCCGAAACTTTGCCGATGTTCGTCCGCAGTCGCCCGTCCCGCACCCGCTGGACGATCTCACTCAGTTGGGCGCGATCGGACTCGACAACGAAGTCAACCGCCAGGCCGTCTGCGGGCCGCGCCTCGGCCGGGCCGACGACGGTCACCAGCGTTCCTCCGGCCCGGATCAGAGCTGCGGACCGCTTCTGGATGTCCCCGCCGATGACATCGAACACCAGATCGACTCCACCGACGTCTTCCAGGGCGTCGTTCTCGAGGTCGACGAATTCGTTTGCGCCGAAGTCGAGTGCCTTCTGTCGGTCGGCCGCGCGTCCGGTGCCGATGACATAGGCACCGGCCTCACGTGCGAGTTGCGTCACCATCGAACCGACGGCGCCGGCTGCGCCATGTGCAAGGACGCTCTGCCCCGCCTGAAGACGGCCGTGCTGAAAGAGTCCCTGCCACGCGGTCAGACCCGAGATTGGCAGGCTCGCGCCCACTGTGAAATCGACGTCGCCTGGCAGCGGCGCGAGGTTGCGTGCTTCCATGGCAATATACTCCGCCAGTGTGCCGTCGCGATACCAATCGGCGAGACCGAACACCCGCTGTCCCACTGAAAGACCCGTGGTGCCATAGCCGAGCGCGGTGACCACTCCGGCCAGTTCGTGTCCAGGGATCGATGGCGTACGCGCCTGGTCGCGGCGGTCGGTCCAAGTCGAAGGCCACTCCAACTCGGTCGGGACGAAGCCCGACGCATGAACCTGAACGACGACGTCGTTTATCGCTGCCTGTGGCTTGGGCCGCTCCACCAGTGTCATGCCGGCCGTTCCCGCAGACTGGTTCGTCACAATGATCGCTTTCATGGGTGTCGTCTCCGCAGATACTTGTTGGTTCAGGGTAAATTGCACGCGCGGAAGGGGCTTTTCGATCTCACACAACCAGTTATCGACTCGACACTTTCTGCGACGACCTTGATGTCAATTTGCTCGTGTGCCGCAGCGACACGGATCGCCATTGGGGAGCGAACTTGCGTGGTTCAAGCACCAGCGGCGACCGAGGGTTAACTCGGCCGCTGCCGCATGATGTTAGCAAGCCTCTAAGGGTGCGCCGTCTTCAGTGCGCGCTCCCCGCTTTCGGGCGCGTTGAGCACGAAGGTGACGAGGAGAACGGCAGCACCGTTCGCCCAGTAGTACCAGGCGTCCAGTCCCTGCAGGCCGAGCACGAAGGGCACGGCGACGAAAGTAATGCCGACGAGGCGGTCAACCGCGACATGCAGCCCAAATGGCAGCACTCGGACTACACCAGTCCTGTGATTGGTGAACAGGGTCAGAATGAGGGCGGCGACGCCAGTTGCGACCGACACCCAAAGCGCCAGCGGATTGGCATGGCCGAGCCCGAGCAGGAACGGCGTTGCCATCAGGCTCAGCGCGACGGGATAGTCGAGGAAGGCGTGAACGGTCTTTGTGACGAAGCGAATATTCATGAGACTCTCCGGTTGATCGAGGACTGGGGACTTGCACACCACTTATATGGAAGACTATGGGTGACGCTTGGTGCCAATTATTTTGCTGATCGTCCCAATGGACCCCTTCGCTGCCCTGTTCGCCCACGTAACGCCGACGGCCCGGACATTCTTCACGGGGAACCTGTGCCAGACGTTGCAGTTCACTGGTGTGGGCCATTTGCACCTGTTCAAGGCAGGCGCGCTCACGGTCACCCAGGACGGACAAGCCGACCTCGAACTCGTTGAGCCGACCCTGCTGTTTTTGCCGCGCGGGCGGACCCACAGTTTCGCAGTTGATCCTGGGCGCGGAGCCGACCTCGTATGCGCGACCGTCGAACTCGGGGGTGCGGAGGGCAACCCGATTGGCCAGGGCCTGCCTGAATGTGTGGTCCTGCCGCTCGCTGCTCATCCGGCGCTGGGCCCGGTTTGTGATCTGCTGATCGGCGAAGCTTTCTCTGAAGCTGGTGGCCGCCAGGCGGCGCTCGACCGGCTGTTCGACTATCTCCTGATCCTCATCGTGCGTCACGTCGTTGAGAGCGGGATCATTTCGACCGGCGTGCTCGCCGGGCTCGCCGACCCACGCCTGGCCAAGGCGCTGACCGCGATGCACGAGGCGCCGAAGAAGCCTTGGAAGCTTGAGGATCTGGCCGACGTTGCGGGCATGTCACGCACGAGGTTCGCCGATCATTTTCGGACGCTGGTCGGCCTGACGCCCATTGAGTACCTGACGGTCTGGCGCATGACGATCGCGCGCCAGCTTCTCGGCAAGGGTAAACCGGTCAAGAGTGTCGCGGCGCAGGTCGGCTACGACAGCGCGGCCGCCTTCTCGCGCGTGTTCAGTCGGGTGACCGGGCGGCCGCCGCGCGAGTTCGATGCACTCCGGGATGGATCTCCCTAATCGATGAACTCGGCACTAAGCGTCGGTACAATCAACGGCATGCTTAAGCGACGAAGCGGACCACGCCGCCTTCCACGCGCAGCGCCGCACCAGTCGTTGCGGAGGCCTGCTCCGAGCAGGCATAGACGATCATGTTGGCGACCTCGTCGGTCGTCGCGAAGCGCTGGATGAGCGTAGTGGGGCGCATCGCCTTCAGGAAGCCCTGCTCGGCTTCCTCCTGCGTGACTCCGTTCGCCTCGGCCTGCTTCGCCATGAAGTCGCCCAGGATTTCGGACCGGGTCGGCCCCGGCAGGACGGCGTTGACAGTGACGCCCGTGCCCGCTACCGCCTCGGCAAGCCCACGCGAGACCGCCAGCTGCGCGGTCTTTGTCATGCCGTAGTCGAGCATCTCCTTGGGAATGTTGACTGCGGATTCGCTACTGACGAACACGACACGGCCCCAGCCTTTCCTCACCATGCGCGGCAGGTAATGGCGCGCCATGCGCACGCCGCTCATCACGTTCAGCTGGAACAGCCCGAGCCAGTCCTCATCGGGGATTTTCGCGATGTCCTCGATGCCGTTGTAGTCGCGGATGTACGCCGTCCCCACGTTGTTAACGAGGACGTCGGCGTCGGGCGCCTGCGCGAAGACGGTCTCGGCGCCCGCCGCCGTCGACAGATCGGCGGCGATGCCGGAAATGTCGCTGTCCGGAAAGGCTTGTCGCATCTGTCGCACCGCTTCATCGACGCGGACGCGTCCACGGCCGTTGATGACGACCGAGGCGCCGGCACGCGCCAGTCCTTCCGCAGTGGCGCGGCCGATGCCCGCCGTTGAGCCCGTAACGATCGCCTTGCGGCCCTTGAGTTCGATATTCATGTGATTCATCTCCGATTGCATTTGGGCCGCTAGCCCTGGCGTCAGAACAGGCGTGTTACCCTGCCATCTGCGCGACTTCCGCCTCCGCAGCGACAGCGAGGCTTTCGACCCATAACTGGTGATAGCGGTAGAGCGCGCCGGGATGCTTGCACCCGAGCTCCTCAAGGAACCAGGGACCCTGCTGCGTCTCCTCGGTCAGCACATGACAGCCGTCGGCCGTGGGCGTAATCACCCAGCCGTGGTAGGCGCTAGAACCTGTCTCGTCACCATCGACGGTCGTCGCCCAGGCGAGCCTGCGGTCAGGCACGCATTCCGTCACGACAAGGCTCATCGGAAAGCCGACCGTCACCCGGCTGTATCGCGTCCCGAGCGCCAGTTCTCGCCCGCCGCTTAGGATTTTGACCTGATTTTCGGCAGGAAAATAACGGGACCAGTTCTCGGCATCGACGAGCAGCTTCCAGACCACCTCGGGCGGAGCTTTCACGTCGATGTCATTGAGCGCGTAGATGGCCGAGATTTTCGGGTCGTACCGCTCGGGCCAGATTACACGGTCATACATTGTTCA
The DNA here is from genome assembly GCF_003997785.1 of Mesorhizobium sp. M7D.F.Ca.US.004.01.2.1. Taxonomy (NCBI): domain Bacteria; kingdom Pseudomonadati; phylum Pseudomonadota; class Alphaproteobacteria; order Hyphomicrobiales; family Phyllobacteriaceae; genus Mesorhizobium; species Mesorhizobium sp. M7D.F.Ca.US.004.01.2.1. The sequence goes on from NZ_RZRQ01000002.1 coordinate 47,994, forward strand.
CGACGCCTTCTTGAACAGATCCTGGAAGATGAGAGGCGCCCAGCTCTTGTCCCGCGCCTGTATGAGCGATCCTCCCTCCGCTAGTCTCCCCAGCCAGACCGGCGCGAATCCCAGTTGTTCGACCAGGGCGCGGACGGGGGTGGATGCCGCGTCATCGTCGCTAGCGTAGCTCATATGTTTTCTCCTTGGGTTGTCACGCCCTGCGTGGCTCCGAACGATCAAATGGAGCGCCCGGCCGGGCGTAGTGCGTCAGAGTTGTGCTAGGCCGCCGTCGGCGGCGACTTCGCTGGCGGTCATGAAGCTGCTGTCCGACGACGCGAGAAAGGCAGCCACCGCCGCGATCTCCGCGGAATCGGCCATGCGCTGGAGCGGAGTCATCGCGCCGTAGGCCCTCTGGCCCTCCTCGCCCAGCGCTTCCTTCGCGAGTTCGGTCGCCGTCGCCCCGGGCGACAACACGTTGACCCGGATGCCGGTGCCCTTCAGGTCTTCCGCCCAGGTCCGCGCGAGATTGCGAACGGCCGCCTTGCTCGCGCTATAGGCAGTGAAGCCCGGGGCGCCCGTGGTGCCGGCGCTCGATCCGGTCAGGATGATCGAGCCGCCCTGGCCTCAGCGGCAACGCCTTCTGGACCGTGAAGATCGTACCCTTCACATTGGTGTCGAAGGTTTCGTCGATGTGCTTGGCGGTGATCTGGCCGAGCGGCAGCGGACCTCCCGCACCGGCATTGGCGAAGACGATGTCGAGGCTGCCGCGCTCGGCCTTCACCGCAGCGTAGAGCCGGTCGAGATCGGCCTCATCCGAGACCGAGCCCTTCACCGCGCGGGCATTGGGCCCAAGGTCGGCCAAAGCGGCGTCAAGCGCGTCCTGCCGGCGGCCGAAGATGAAAACGAAGGCGCCTTCCTCGATGAAGCGCTTTGCCGACGCGCGGCCGATGCCGGTCGCGCCACCCGTGATGACGGCGGTCTTTCCATTCAGTCTGGTCATGACGTGCATCCTTCGTTTCGCCGTATCGTGTCTTTGGCTGTACGGGAACGTCCCGCGAGAGCCTCAAGATGGGTTCGCCGAAGTCGGGCGGTGAGTGCGCAATCGCGCACATCGGTGGTGCGAAAACGATCCAGCTAGATAATTGAACGCCGCGACGACCGCGCAAACTACGGCTGATCGTGTTAGAATGGGCTTTGCAAGCCGCACCGCGCGGTGCGGGATTGCACCGTGATCGACTGGGATGACGTTCGCTACTTTCTTGCCGTCGCGCACGCTTGCCGGCCACAGTGGCGAGCGATGGCCGGTAGGGCGGCGCTGGATCAAACTCACCGAGCGTGTCGTGTCGATGGCGCAATCGGACAGTCCTGTCCTGCCGACATTCCGGAATGCGGCTTTTCGGGTGATCGGCCGCGCCACACTGCAACGGCCATTTCTCGAGCGTGTCGCCGGTTTGAAGGAATGATGCGTTGGCCATAAACCTTTTGGCCGCACATGCGTTGTTCCCTCTCCAAGCCGAGGAGACGATCATGCAGATGAAGTCGGAAATAGCGGGCGAAGCGGCCAAGCAACGCCATATCCAGCGTGGCATCGATGCCAAGGACAAATCGAAAGGCAATGGCAAGCAGCAAGGCGCCATGCAGGCGGGTGCGCGCGAGTATCCCGAACCTCCCTTCCCCGAGCAACATCAACCCAAGCCTGGGCATGAATGGGCGATCGAGCCGGCGCCGCTGTATGATGCGCCATACTATCTCGGATCGAAAAAACTCGACGGAAAGGTAGCGCTCATCACCGGCGGCGATTCCGGCATTGGCCGTTCGGTGGCGGTTTTGTTCGCCCGCGAGGGCGCCGACATCGTGATCGTCTATCTCGCCGAAGACAAGGATGCCGAAGAGACCAAATCCGCAGTGGAGAAAGAGGGACGACGCTGCATTCTGGTCAAGGCCGACGTCAGCGATCGCGATCACTGCCGCCACTCGGTGGCCGAGACCGTGAAGGAATTTGGCCGTATCGACGTGCTGGTCAACAATGCAGCCTTCCAGATCCATTCCAGAGATTTCAGCGAACTGACCGAAGAGCATTTCGACACGACGCTGAAAACCAATCTCTATGGTTACTTCCACATGGCACAGGAGGCGATACCGCACATGAAGCCAGGTTCGGCGATCATCAACACCGGTTCGGTAACCGGCATCGACGGTTCAAAGCAATTGGTCGACTATTCAATGACCAAGGGGGGCATTCACGCCTTTACGCGGGCCCTTTCGGGCAATCTGATCGGCAAGGGGATAAGGGTAAACGCGGTTGCGCCAGGTCCGGTGTGGACACCGCTGAACCCATCGGACAAGGAGGCTGATGACGTTTCGAAATTCGGGATGGACACGCCGATGAAACGGCCCGCACAACCGGAAGAACTTGCGCCAGCCTATGTGTTCCTCGCCTCGCCGCAGTGCTCAAGTTACATCACCGGTGAGATTTTGCCGGTTGTCGGAGGCTACTGAGGGTGGCCGAAACGAAACGTATGACCAAGGAGTAGGATGGGTGGTTCGTCTGCTTTTTCAGGATGGCGCTTGCTTACGCAGCATACCGCATCTGCACGGAACCTGCAGGACCCGCCCGCATGTGCCGCAGGATGACGGCGAGGCGCTACGCAAGCAATCGGCGGCCTTGGGCATCGAGCTGCCGCACTGACAGCTGCCAGGCCGGCCGAAGTTCCGGCCAGCCCGGTTTCAGCCTTATTCAGCGGCCTGGAGGTTGATCTTGCTTTCCGCCATTTCGGTGAGCTTGCGATCGGTTGCCTGTTCTTCTCTGAGGTTCTTGGCCAGCACGTTAGCACAGTCAGTGCGGCCAAGCTGCTTGGCCCAGGCGATGAGTGTACCGTAGCGTGTCATCTCATAGTGCTCGACGGCCTGCGCCGATGCGATCAGCGCCGCATCGAGGACTTCCTTGTCATCTACGTCACCGCTCACATCGTCGGCCTCCTCGAGAATGCCGTCGATTGCCGGGCAGTTGACCGTCTTGGCCTTAACGCCATGCAACTCGAACACCTCTTCGACGCGCTCGATATGGCCCCTGGTCTGGCCGAGATGTTTTTCGAATCCAGCTTTCAGTTGCGGGTCGGTTGCCTTGTCGATCATCTTCGGCAGCGCTTTCTCGATCTGCTTTTCGGCGTAGTAGATGTCCCGCAGCGTGTGCACGAACAGATCGTCGAGTGTCTTGATGTCCTTCGAAAAGAAGCCCATGACCTTGCCTTTCATTGCGCTCAATGTGGATTTTAGCGGCGAGATTTGCTCGCTGCCGCGAGAGCCGAGACTGAGGCCCCCAGCTTGTCGGTCAACGTACCAATGCCGGAGGGGTTCCTGACTTTTCGGGTGAAACTGCCCACCTTTTCGAAAGCCCGCAATTTCTCCGATTGGAGCCTTTGTCTCGACGGCACGTTCTACCCAGAGCGCGAACCAGAACCGTGAAGGGTTGGCAGAATGTATTTCATTGCGTTGGCGACGGACTATGACGGCACTTTGGCTCATGACGGAACCGTCGCCAGGAAAACGCTCTCTGCCCTCAAGCGGTTCAAGAAAAGCGGCCGCAAGCTCGTTCTCGTCACCGGGCGCGAACTGCCCGATCTCAAGCGCGTCTTCTCAGAGGTCAGTCTCTTCGACAAGGTCGTCGCCGAGAATGGAGCGCTGATCTACACACCGGCCAGCGAGGAAGAGCGGGTGATCGCCCCTTCGCCTGAGCCCAAATTCGTCGCCAGACTGAAGAAGCAGGGCGTCAAGCCGTTGTCGGTCGGCCAGTCGATCATCGCGACCTGGGAACCCCATCAGGCCACGGTGCTCGAGGTCATCAAGAAGATGGGCCTCGAACTGGAAATCATTTTCAACAAGGGCGCGGTGATGATTCTGCCGAGCGGCATCAACAAAGCTACCGGGCTGGCTGCCGCCCTTCAGGATCTTCGTCTTTCACCGCACAATGTCATCGGCGTCGGCGACGCCGAAAACGACCACGCCTTCCTGCAGGCCTGCGGCTGCAGTGTCGCCGTCGATAATGCAATTCCAGCGGTCAAGGATACAGCCAACTTGGTCATGCGTGGCGCACGCGGCAAAGGCGTGGAGCAGCTGATCGACAAGATGATCAAGCATGATCACGCGATCGTATCGAGGCGCCACGACGGTATCGTTCTCGGATCGGCCGGCGGCGACGAGATCTATTTGTCTCCAACCGACACGGTCCTCATCGCCGGCAGTTCGGGCATCGGCAAATCCACCTTGGCCACCGCGCTGACGGAGCGCTTCGTCGAGAGCAAGTTTCAGTTCTGCGTCTTCGATCCCGAGGGAGACTACGACGGCCTCCAGGGCGCCGTGCGGCTTGGTGACGGATCAAGCGCACCGACAAAGGCGCAGGTGCTGGATCTGATCGCCAAGGCCGACAGCAATATCGTCGTCAATGGACTGGCGCTGCGCGTCAATGAGCGACCTGATTTCTTTGCCGACCTGCTGCCCGGCCTCGGCAGTTTTCGCCGCCGCACCGCAAGGCCGCATTGGCTCGTCATCGACGAAGCGCATCATCTCCTGCCCAAGCGGCGCGACGATACGCGGGCTGTCCTGTCACTGGAATTGCCGGGCACAATCCTGATCACTGTTCACCCCGAGGCGATCTCGACCGACGCGTTGCGCCTTGTGACGGCTATCATTGCGCTCGGCCCCAAGGCGAAGGACGTGGTGAAGGTCTTCTGCCATGAGACAGGCATTGAGGCACCGAAGGCCATCCCAACTCCCAAGGGCGCACGCGTGCTGTTCTGGCGGCCGCAGGCAGGCAAGAAAGTCAAAACGGTCAAGGTGATCGAGCCGCGCCAGTCACTCAAGCGGCACAGCCGCAAATACGCCGAAGGCCAGCTCGATGAAGCAGGCAGCTTCTATTTCCACGGCACTGACAATGCGATGAACCTCAGAGCCCACAATCTGATGATCTTTGCCCAGATCGCTGAGGGCATCGACGACAAGACCTGGGAGTTTCATTTGCATGCCGGCGACTATTCCAAATGGTTCCGGCATCAGATCAGGGACAAGGACCTCGCACGCGAAACGGCCGAGGCGGAAGAGGACAAAACACTATCCGCCGAGGAGAGCCGCAAGCGCGTGCTCGATGCCGTTCGCCGCCGTTACACGGCTCCAGCCACAGCGCCGGAATGATACGCGAGAGCCAAGGGTAACTAAGCCAGCGCTATTGCACGCGGGAACTCTATTCAATCAGGCAGCGCCGCCATCGCGACAATTTCAACAACAATGTCGGCTTGCGCAAGCGCTGCAACCCCGATCACCTCCGAGGGCGGCGGGTTGTTATAGCTGCAGTGCTTCGGGCAATGCTCGGCAAAGAACTCGTCCAGCACGTCCAGGCGAAAATTGGGAGAACTCAGAACGCCACCATCGGGAAACGGCCCCTTGATGAAGAAGGTCAGCCGGATGAGGTGGTCGAGCGCGCTACCGAGTTCTTCCAGATCTGATTTGATGTTCGTCAGAATGGCGCGCCACTGTGCCGCTGCATCGCCAGTGAAGCCGCCTCCCTTCTTTCCGGCTGGATCATAATCGTCGGCGGTTGCCGTGTTTCCGCAAAGGTAGACAAATCCCTTTGCTCCGCTAACGACCGTGCCTTTTCCCCACGGCATCAACCTGCCGTTTTTGAATTTCTTATGGGTTACGAGTTCCACTTTCAGTCCAATGCCCCAAATCGTCAGTCTATCAAATCGTCGATCCTGATTGGCAGATCGCGGATGCGCTTCCCGGTGGCGTGATAGACCGCACTTGCCACGGCAGCAGCTGTTCCAACGTTGCCAAGTTCGCCCAACCCCTTGACACCGGCAGGATTGACCTCGTGATCGACTTCCGGGACGAGGATCACGTCGACCTGTTTGATGTCCGCGTTGACCGGCACCAGATAGTCCTGCAGGTCGCGGTTGACGTAGCGCGCGTGCCGCCGATCGATCTCCGTTGCCTCGTGCAAAGCCTGGCCGATGCCCCAGATCATACCGCCCATCAGTTGGCTGCGCGCGGTGCGCGTGTTCATGATGCGCCCGGCAGCAAAGGCACCGACGATGCGCGGCACCCTGATTTCACGGGTGTAGCGGTTGATGCGCACTTCGACGAAGTAGGCGCCAAAGGCATATTTGACCGAATCCTTGTCTCCTTCCCCACCATGAAATTCCGGCTGTCCGGCATAGAGCTTGCTTAATGCCTCCGGCGAAGAACCCTTGGGCGCAAATTCGGCATATTCCTCGATGGCGCCGACCTGCATGGCCTTGAAGACGTCGGCCAGCTTCACCGATTTGCCAGTCTCCGTAACGACTTTCCCATCCGCCATATCCAGTTTCGCGTTGCCCGAACCGGCAAGGGGACCATCGTTGCCCGCCGCGGCCGCGAACAGTTTGTCGCGTACCGCATCGCAGGCCTTCATCACCGCGGAGCAGACGCTGGCCGTCGAGATCGAGCCGCCCGACACCGGTGCCGGCGGCAAGGCGCTGTCGCCCATCTCGACGCTGATCTTTTCGATGCCGACACCCAGCCTTTCGGCTGCCATCTGTGCTGCGATGGTGCGAACACCAGTGCCGATTTCATGCGAACCACATTGGATCCGGACCGCGCCGTCGGCGGTGAGACGAACCCTGGCCGCGCAAGGTGCGACGGCGGTCGGGTAGATTGCTGTGGCGCAGCCCATGCCGACCAGCCAGTCGCGGTCACGCATCGAGCCGGCCTTGGGCTCGCGTTTCGCCCAGCCAAAGGCCTCCGCGGCCTGATCGTAGCACTTGATGAGCGAGCGGCTGGAAAATGGCTTGCCGCCGATCGGTTCCTTGTCCGGCTCATTGATGCGGCGAAACTCGACAGGGTCCATGCCAAGCGCAACGGCCGTTTCATCCATGGCATTCTCAAGCGCATAGACGTAAGGCGTTTCTGGTGGTGACCGCATGTATCCAGGCGTGTTGCGGTCGGCGTGGACCAGCGAAACATGAGTCAGGACAGAGCCGTAATTGTACATGCGGGCGGTGGCGGACGTGCCGCCGACGACATAAGGGTCAGGGCGTGACGTCACCTCCCAGCCCTCATGTCCGAACGCCGTGATGCGGCCGTCCTTGCCGGCGCCTATGCGGATCCGATGCCGCGTCTCGGCGCGATAGGTCTGCGTACCGAAGGCCTGTATGCGGCTAACGACGCAGCGAACTGGACGACCAATTCGCCGCGCGGCGATGGCGACGATGGCCGTGCGGGCCGTCATCGGTCCCTTCGAGCCGAAGGCCCCGCCGATATAGGGACTGATGATTCGAACGTTGGCCGGGTCGAGCTTCAGCTGGCGTGCCAGTTCCGCCTTCCAGCCGGTCACGTTCTGCGAGGGCTCGTGTATCGTCAGTTGATCGCCCTGCCATATCGCCGTGGTCGAAAACAGTTCGATCGGGTTGTGATGCTGGGTCGGCGTCGAGTATTTTTCGTCGATCTTCACCTCCGCATCCGCCCAGGCGGCGTCGAAGTCGCCAGCCTTCGCATCTTCCTTCAGCATCGGGCTTTTGCCGGCCGCCGGCTCAACCGTCACGCCTTTTGAATCGAAAGTGGCGCTGGGTGGTTCGTTCTCATAATCGGCGCGGATCAACGCCGCCGCTTCTTCCGCCGCCTCAAAAGTCTCGGCAACCACCAGAGCGACGATCTGGCCGTCGTGGAAAATCGTCTTGTCGTGCAACGGCCCGATCGAACTTGCGCCGGTGTTGCCGAATTTCGGTTTGTCGATGTTGTCCATGTCGCCATAGCTGACGATGTCCAACACACCCGGCACCGCCTTGGCATCGTCCATTTGAAGTCTGGAGACCTTGCCTCGAGCGATGCTGCTGGTGACAAGGGCGCCGTAGGCGACGTTGGCCGTGGCGATGTCGGCGGGATAATTGGCCTGTCCGGTAACCTTCAGTCGGGCGTCGATGCGGACAACAGGATCGCCCTGATTGTCTTTGGGGGCGGGTGCGGCTTGGTTCATAGGTCAGACCTTCATGTCACGGGTTTCGAGCAGCGCCCGCACCAGCGTGCGCTTGCCAAGCGGTATCTTGAACGCGTTGTGTTCGCGCGGCTTGGCATCGGCAAAGGCAACATCGGCGGCGGCTTGGGCCGCGGCCTCATCAAGCACCTTGCCCTTGAGCGTGTCTTCCGCCGCGCTCGCCCGCCACGGCACGGTCGCCACGCCGCCAAGAGCGATGCGCGCGCTCCTGACCCTCTCGCCGTCCATGTCGAGCGCGACAGCCGCGGACGCCAGCGCAAACGCGTAAGATTCGCGATCGCGTATCTTCAAATAGCGCGACCTGCTGCTCCATGGCGTGAGCGGCACTTCGATCGCGGTGATGAGCTCGTCTGCCGCGAGATCCGTTTCGATGTTCGGCGTCTCGCCCGGCCGCCGATGCAGCTTGGCAAAGGCAAGCGTGCGTCTTCCTTGCTGGCCTTCGATGTCGACGGTTGCGCCGAGCGCAATCAGGGCTTGCGCGAAATCGCCGTGGTATGCGGCAATGCAGGCATCGCTGGTACCGAGAACCGCATGCTGGCGGTTGAACCCTTCCATCGCTGCGCAGCCGGAGCCTGGCTCACGTTTGTTGCATGGCCAGGAGGTTTCACGAAAATATTCGCAGCGCGTCCGCTGCAGCACATTGCCGCCGAGGCTCGCCATGTTGCGAAGCTGGCCACTGGCGGCGAACTTCAGACTTTCGGCCAGGAGCGGACAACGACGCCTGACATCCCCGTTGTCGGCTGCTTCACTCATGCGAACCAACGCCCCGAAGCGAATGGCATCATCCTCTATCCTGATCTGCCGCAAGGCGGGTTCGGCGAGAGTGTTGAGATCGATCAATCGTTCCGGTTGCGCGACACCGAGCTTCATGTAGTCGGCCAGATTGGTGCCACCGGCGATAAACTGCGTGTTGGCCGCAGTCGGCGGACTCTGCCCAGTATCGGCATGGGTCGCGATGTCGACCGCTGAGGAGACGCTGGTTGGGCGTTCATAGACGAAGGGGCGCATCCTAGGCCCTCCTGATCTCGTCGCGGGCCTGGACGATCGCCGCAACGATGTTCGGATAGGCAGCACAGCGGCACAGATTGCCACTCATATATTCGCGAATATCATCTTCCGACCCGGCATGGCCTTCGTTGATGCACCCGATGGCGGACATGATCTGTCCCGGTGTGCAATAGCCGCATTGAAAGGCATCGTGATCGACAAAAGCCTGCTGGACCGGATGCAGTTCCCCGTCCGTCGAAACCAAGCCTTCCACGGTTGTGATCTCGCGGCCCTCGTTCATGACGGCGAAACTCAGGCACGAGAGCACCCGCTTTCCGTCGACAAGAACGGTGCACGCGCCGCATTGCCCGTGGTCGCAACCTTTCTTGGTGCCAGTCAGGCCAACATGATCGCGCAGAGCGTCAAGCAGGCTGGTGCGATTGTCGAGCGCGAGGTTGTAGGGCTGTTTGTTGATACGCATTGAAACCGCCGACAGGTCGCGCGGTCCGGCCGGTTTGGCGGACGTTGGCTGGTCAGCGCTCTTCGAGGAATTGACAAGCGGCATTGCCGCTACCGCCGAAACAGAGGCCGTCATGAACATGCGTCTGCTCAGGCCACTGGCAATTTTGGCTTCGGACATGGCTGGCTCCGGGCTGGCTGGGTCTCAAGCGGACCCAACCAACCGCCAAGATCAAAGTTCCCTCCTCACGCGCCTGTGATCAATTTTTTGTTGGCTGCATCGACGCATCCGGAACTTCACCTGCCGGGCGATGGTTGTCTTTCGAAAGCACGAGAGAAACGATCATGAGCGATGATCGGCATGACAAGAACAGTGACGATGGGCGTGTATTCTCGGCGGAGCGGGCGCGGCAGGGTGAGATCATCCTGCGAACACGCACACGTCGAATCATCTTCATAGCCGGGTTGGTCGGCATCGTGATCCCGGCGATCGTGATCAGGTTCGCAATAGGCTGAGTCGACTTCACCAGGCGCGAAACCATCATCGGTCGTCAGGAACCTTTTGCGAGCGGCTGTCGTTGATTGGCCACTGCCAAAACGGTCGACACCTTCCTAAGAGTTCTCCCGTGGACGCGAAAACCCAAACCAAAGAGCCTGCCGAAACCAGCGACACGCAGGGTACGTCGCGCAGGGCCAAATCAGACGCCTCGCCAAAACGCAGGGAAGATGCGGGCCGGGTTGACGCTACGAAGAGCAAAACGCGTGACAACGACGCCGAAGAACCAAAGCCCAGCCTGCTGCGCTTCCCACGACGGCACCCCTACATATCCATCGCGATCTTGCTCGTGCTGTTCCTGATTGCCTTGGGGCTGGTCTTGTGGTGGCTGAACGCGCGTCAGTATGAATCGACTGACGATGCATTCATCGATGCCCGCACGGTGACGATCGGTGCCGAGATTTCGGGCCGCATCACCGATGTCGCGGTCACCGACAACCAGCCGGTGAAAGCCGGTGACGTGCTCCTGCGTATCGACGACAGCGACTATCAGGCGAGCCTCGCGGAGGCGAATGCCGGCGTGGCTTCCGCCCAGGCCGGCATCGTCGATGTCGAAGCCCAGATCGAAGCACAAAACGCCAAGATCGATGCGGCACAAAAGCAGGTGGCGCAAGCCCAGGCCGCGCTCGATTTTGCCAAGGCTGAGGACCAGCGCAACCGCGAGCTGCTGGCCAAGGGAACCTCCACTCAACAGCAGGCCGAACAGGCCGCTTCGACGCTGCGTCAGGATCAGGCGGCCCTCGACAGCGCTGGAGCAAACGTGGCTGCCACGAAAAGCCAGGTCACTGTTTTGCAGGCGCAGGAAAAGAGCGCGCAAGCAAAACTCAATCAGGCCAACGCCACTCAGGAGCAGGCGCGCACCACACTGTCGCGCACCACCATCACCGCGCCGGTTGCCGGACGGGCAACCAGCATCTCGGCGGCCATCGGGACGTATGCTCAGCCCGGCCAGGTGCTGATGATGTTTGTTCCCGACGAAGTCTGGGTGAAGGCCAATTTCAAGGAAACGCAACTCGACCTGATGCGGCCGGGACAGTCGGTTGACATCGAGATCGACGCCTATCCCGAAAAGGCCTTCCACGGTCGCGTCGACAGCATCCAGGCAGGCAGTGGCACGGCCTTCAGCCTGCTGCCGGCCGAGAACGCCACGGGCAATTTCGTCAAGGTGGTGCAGCGCGTGCCGATCAAGATCGTCTTCGACCAACCGCCGGGCGTGCTGCTCGGTCCGGGCCTGTCGGTTGTACCGACAGTCAAGGTGAGATGAGCGCCGTCGAAATGGCCGGTGGCGCGAGCGAAAGCCGGTCCGCCGCCGGTGGCCGCAACCCCTGGCTCATCGCGGTCATCGTCTCGATCGCCACCTTCATGCTGGTGCTCGATACCTCGATCGCCAACGTCGCCCTGCGCAACATCGCCGGCAGCCTGGCGGCGGGAATGGACGAAAGCACCTGGGTGATCACCACCTATCTGGTCGCCAATTCCGTGATCATCCCGGTCAGCGGCTGGCTGGCCAGCGTCATCGGCCGCAAGCGCTATTACATGTTTTGCGTGGCGACCTTCACCATAGCATCGCTGCTGTGCGGGTTGGCGCCCAACCTGGAGATGCTGATTGTCTTCAGGATCCTGCAAGGCCTTGGCGGCGGGGGCATGGCGCCCAGCGAACAGTCGATCCTCGCCGACACCTTTCCCCCGGAAAAACGTTCGCAGGCGTTCGCGCTGTATGGCATCGCCGTCATCGTCGCGCCGACCGTCGGGCCGACCATCGGTGGCTGGCTGACCGACAATTTTTCCTGGCACTGGATCTTCTTCATCAACGTGCCGTTTGGCATCATGTCGCTTGCCCTCGTGCAGTGGCTGCTGGTCGAGCCTGATGTGCTCGAACGCGAACGGCAGGAACGGTTGAAGGGCGGCCTCCGGATAGACTGGGTCGGGTTCATCCTGGTCGCCACGGCACTTGGCTGCCTGGAGATCTTCCTTGATGAAGGCCAGCGCAACGACTGGTTCGCATCAGGTTTTATCACTACCTTTGCCGCGATTTCGGCGATCTCATTTTTGCTGCTGATCCCATGGGAGTTCAGTCACCGCGATCCGGTCGTCGACATCCGCCTGCTGTTCAGCCGTCAGTTCGGCACGTCGTTCCTGGTGATGATGGCGGTCGGCGCCGTGCTGTTCAGCACCACACAGTTGATGCCGCAGCTGCAGCAGACCGCTTTCGACTATACGGCGACCCTGTCGGGCCTCTCGATGATGCCGGGCGGCATCGCCATGCTGATGCTGATGCCGATTTCGGGATTTGCCGCCGGCGTCGTGCAGCCCAAATATCTGATCATGATGGGCATGTCCGTTGTGGTGGTCGCGCTGTGGCATATGACGTCGCTCACCCCGGACGCCAGCTTCCGCTTCTTTGCCTTTGCGCGCATCTTCCTGATGATTGGCCTGCCGTTCCTGTTCATCCCCATTTCGACGGCCGCTTACGTCGGCCTTGTTCCGCAGCAGACCAATCAGGCATCGGCGCTGATCAATGTTGCCCGCAACATCGGCGGCAGCATTGGCGTGTCGCTATCCAACACGGTGATCGCTCAGAACGCGCAGCTCCACCAGGCAAACCTTGTCAGTCATACGGCACAATCGTCTCCTCAATACCAACAGGCGCTGCGTCAGGTGACCGAGCATTTCGTTGCCCAGGGATCGACTATGCTCCAGGCCAAGCAACAGGCCGTCGGCTGGATTGGGCAGTTGATCGCGCGCCAGGCTTCGCTGCTCGCCTATGTCGACGTCTTTCGCTACTGCGCAATCGTGACGGCGTTGTTTGTCCCCCTCGCCTTGCTGCTGCGGTCTCCAAAGCCTGACAAGCGCTAGCTGAAATATCGTGGGCGCCGGAACTCTCTAGCCGGCTTTTCGTTCAGACCCTATCCAACAAAGGAGAAAAAATCATGCCACGCGGTGACAAATCGAAATACACCGACAAACAGGAACGCAAGGCCGATCACATCGCAGAAGGCTACGAGAAGCGCGGGGTTTCCGACAAGGAAGCCGAACGGCGCGCATGGGCGACGGTCAACAAGGATGATGGCGGCGGCAAGAAGGAAGGCGGCTCCGGACGCGGCGAGCACACAGGCAATCCGGCGGCACACAAGGGCGGCAGAATCGGCGGCAAGGCCTCGGCGTCACGCTCATCTGCAAGCCGATCGGAATCGGCCAAGAAGGCCGCGGCAACCCGCAAACGAAACGCCGAACACCGCGCCCATTGACTGGGACCCTCGGAGCATCAGCATGAAATCCCAACTCGTCAACGAGGTCAGCGGACAAAGGACATTCGTCGTGGTGCTGGACCCCGGAGAAGAAGCATTCGGCGGGCTTACCGCCTTCGCGGTCGACCAGAAGATCGGCAGCGCTTCCTTGACCGCCATCGGTGCGTTCGAGCGAGCGACCGTCGGCTGGTTTGACCTGAAAGCGAAGACCTACCGCAAGATTCCGATCGACGAACAATGCGAAGTGCTGAGCGCGATCGGCGATATCGCGCTGGGCGACGATGGCAAGCCCAGCGTGCATGTCCATGCGGTGCTCGGATTGAGCGACGGAAGCACAAGAGGTGGGCACCTTCTTGAAGGCATCGTTCGGCCAACGCTGGAAGTCACGCTGGTGGAAGCCCCAGGCCATCTACGCCGCAGCAAGCGTCCGGAACTCGGGGTTGCGCTGATCAACCTGGACGCTTGAGCTTCAAGGAGCGGTCGGCAGTGCGGGTTCACGTCCAGCTCGAGAGAACCGTCTCCATCTCGACTGTCTCGACCTGCTGCGCAAACCGCTGATGATAGACGGTCAGCAGCGCGTCGTGGGTTGCGTCGGAAGAGCTGCACAGCGCGTCCGTGACCAGAACCACGCGATAGCCGAAGTCGATGGCCCCGAGCACCGTGGCCAGAACGCATACATCTGTTTCGCCACCCGTGATGACCAGTGTATCGATATCGCGTGCCATCAGAAGAGCTCTGAGGCTCCCTTCGAACCAGGGCGAGTAGATGTGCTTGTCGATGATTGCGGCTGGCGGGCAATAATTGGCCAATGACGGCAACAGTTCGGCCATTTCGGGTCCGATCGTCTCGATCGTCATCGAAGCCCAGCGCTCGTAGTAGCGCTTCCACGTGCCGACGCCCTGCCCCGCCTTTCGGGCGGGCAGGAACCGCGTAAAGACCGTCTGCGGTGCGCGTCTTTCGACCAGTCTTTCGATTTGTGGGAGGACACGGGTGATCCAGGGTGTTGCCCATTGAGACGGCTCGGCAAACAGCCTCTGCATATCCACGCAGACATGCATGCATCGATCGCCAAGGGGACCATAGGCCAAGCCTGGCATCGACATCAGCGCGTCTCCAACCGGCAGTATGTGTCCACGACAGCTTCCTAGCAAAGACACGCAACGCCAGGTGTCCGGGACTGGTTCCTGAGATGGCACCAGGAACCGACGCAAATGCGTGGCGTTTCCGCTGAGACGAATGGAGCTACTCGCATGAAACCACGCGACGGGGGCCGTAAATCAGCCGGGACACCAACATGGAACTGAGCGGAGGATGTCTCTGCGGCACGGTCCGCTTTCGCGTTGGAGGCGAACCGAGAGTGCATTACTGCCATTGCGACATGTGCCGGCGAGCGACCGGCAGCGCCTTCGCGGTCCTGGCCTGGGTTCCTTCTCACAGCGTCGTCTGGATCAATGCGACGCCAACCTATCGCAGGTCCTCGCCGATCGCCCAGAGGGGTTTCTGCTCCACCTGCGGATCGCCGCTCAGCCTTTTCTATGACGCATCGCCCGGCGAGATCGCGCTGCATGTTGGGACGTTCGACGATCCGGCCCACCTGGAGCCGCGCTACAACTATGGGTCGGGGCAGCGACTTGCCTGGGTTTGCTGTGGAATAGACCTGCCGCACCGCGATACCGAGGAGCGATGGTGAAACCATTGCCTGAAGAGGAAGCCAGATGAGCATCTTTTACCGCGCGGCCAAGATCGCGGAAGAGGTCCATGCGTCGCAACGCGACAAGACCGGGCAGCCTTACATCGAGCATTGCCGGCGTGTCGTTGATGCAGTCGAGACCATGGATCAGAAGGTCGTCGCCTATCTCCATGACGTGCTGGAAAAGGGCGATGGCTGGACGCGGACCAAGCTCGAGGAAGCGGGCTTCGGTCCGACGGTCGCTTCTGCTGTCGACGCCATGTCGCGCAGAGATGGCGAGGAATATTTCGCCTTCGTGCGACGAGCCGCATCGAACCCATTGGCTCTGCCGGTGAAGCGTGCGGATCTGGAAGACAATGTCTGGCAGGCGCGACAAGTTGGGGCATCGACTGTCAAATACGAAGAGGCACTACGCATTCTTGATGAGGAGTTTCCGCGCCGCTAGCATACCCGAAGCCTCAGCCCGGCCCGGTGTGCGCACGAGCGATCTACTCCAAGACGTGGGGCGTATGCCGCTTGTCTTCCGACGGCTCGACATCAATGCGCGCCTTTTCAGGATCGAACGCGCCGTGACCCGCGATTGCCCTCGCCGCAGTGTCGGGAGTTTCATATGCCCACATGAAATCGTCGGCCGAGCTTCCTACGGCATGGACGCGCCAGTAGCTGGCGGTGCCTTTCATCGGGCTTTCGCTCGTGGTGTCGGTCTTTTCGAAAAGGTCGAAATAGATATCTTCGAAAGGGATGTAGAAGACAGGCTCACATCCCTCTTCCCGCAGCACCTTGGCTCGGTCCGTGGCTGCGACTATGGCGTCTGAAAATCGCACGGTCACTGTGCCGGCAAACGGCTCTATGGTCAGTTGGCGCGGGTGGCGTGTTGCAGTTGCGACTGAAGCTTGCATATTGGTTCTCCTTGCCAACAGGCGTTAAGAGATCGAAGGTCATTTGCTCGCAGGCACGGTAGCTGGCTGATCACCGCCGGTCGTGGACTGCGGCCTGACATCCTGATCGACCTGTGGGTTCTTGTTGACCGCGTCGGCGTTGGCTTTCATCGGCTCGGTGTTGTTGTCGCAACCAGCAAGCGTGAGACCAGCGACCAAGATCAGCAATGACAAGGTTTTCATTGTCGAGGCCTCCTCTGGTTGATATCGACCAACGAAGCTCAGGCGTATTGGTTGCCTGGCTTGGTCTTCAGCCGCTGGTGCTTTTCGAGCCAACTCCCACCACTGGACCGGCCGCTTCGTGTTCCGCCTCCGGGCCTTCCGCCTCTATTTCCTGCACGGCCTGGTCCCAGTGTTCCTGCTCTCGTCCGGTCGGTCGGCCCTCTCGCTCCCAGATTTCATAGGCTCGCCGTTTTATGCGCTCTTCCCTGCTGTCCATGACTCGATCCTCCGATCCATCAGTCTCAATTCCAGATGATATTTTTTGTTCCCTTCGGCCGCTGCCGAAGCCGCGATCTTGGGCAAGGCGCTTGTGGATTGCGCGAAGAACCCGCTTGGTATTTTCCGTACCGACATTTCTTCGTGACACACCGACGCCGGCGGATTTATGAATCTGGCCATCGATCGGGGCCCCGGCATGTTCCTCTCCGATCCCATTGCCTGGGCAATGCTTGGGCTGTTGCCCGAAAACAAGGTGACGCCCATGCGGGAATTGCCAAAAGACATTGATGCCGATGTGGTGATCGAAATCGGCAAGCTGCTGGACGACAGCCCGCTTTTCGTCCCGGTGCGGGTTCATGAGCTTGCGATCCGGGTGCGGCAGAGGGTGAAGACCGGTCTGCCGGATCTTTCGATCGAAGAACTGATCGTGGAGATGGCCGCCGTACGCCAACTAGCCATGGCCTTTGATCTGCCAGGATCGGAGAACGTCGTGCGCATCCCGTTGCGCCGCCCGCGCCGCTAGTACTGCGGATTTCAATTTGCTACCGCCGTTGCGAGAGCGCCCCGACACGGCTCGGGAACCTAACGCGCGCCCCAGAATTGGATTGCACGACAATCGACCTTCCAATTCGGTTCCGTCCAATGCCTCTAAATCCAGACTGGCAAGATATCGCGGCGCGGTTGGTTTTGACTGTGCTTGCCGCTGCGATGATAGGACTTGATCGCGAAGCGCGCGGTCATTCGGCAGAACGACTATCCTCGTCGGACTGGCCGCCGCCCTCACGATGGTCCAGGCAAATACTTTGCTGGGAGTTGGCGGCAAGAGCCCCGACTCCTTTGCCTCGATGGATGTGTTGCGCTTTCGGCTTGGCGTGCTGACCGGCGTCGGCTTCATCGGCGGCGGCGCCATCCTTCGTCGTGGCAACCTTGTCAGTGGGGTCACCACGGCCGCGACTTTGTGGGTAATGACGGCGATCGGCTTGGCATTCGGTGGTGGTCAATACGGATTAGGCGCAGCCAGAACGCTGCTGACCTTGTTGACGGTTCTCGTTTTGAAATGGATCGACGTGCGTATTCCACGCGACCATCGTGCTGAACTGGATGTCGCATGCAAGGATGGAAAGGCGGACGATCTACCCGAAATCGTCAAGCCGCTCGGCTACCGGGCGCGGTTGGTCGGGCTTGAACGTGGCCCGGATCGCGACGACGCGGTGTTTTCCTTCGAAATTGGCTGGACCCGGCCGGACCGTAGCGGCCCGCAACGGATTTGCTTGCATTGATCGATCAGCACGCCGAAATCAGAAAGTTCCAGTTGGTCCGCGAGCCTATGCACTGATGGACTGCGTTATGCGCTGGTGAAGACGTGGTCGTTCAACGCACCGCTGCGCGAAGCGCTGATATGAAAAGCACCAGCAACGCCAAGGCATTGAGGCCGGCGGCGATGGCGTGCGAATATTCCCACTGGCGCCGCAGCAGCTCCCAGTTTTCGGGCAGAACGGTCCAGTTCCGGGTTGCCTGGTTGATCGGATAGGTCAGCGTCCAGAAGGCAAGTTGGGTGGCACCGATGCTGATGAAGGCAAGGACAACAAGGCCGAAAGCCCCACCTGACCGGTAAAGCAAGACTGCCAGGGCGGCTGTGGAGAGCAATGCCCCGAGCACGACGATGCCGAACAGGCTCCAGCCATCATAGGCGCGTTGCGCGGCCAGATAGCTCGTCCCGTCGAGCTTCATCTTGTTGAACATCGAGAAGAAGTGCGCTGCGGCCGGGACAAAGGCCAATGCGACGAAGATGAAGCTGATCACCCTCAGACCATAAATTGCCATATCCAGTCTCCTCTCCAACCAGAGAGCTAGGGCAATCGACGAGGTTAACCAGCCGCAGGCCTCTTGGACGGCGCCGTCCCGATCCATTGATCCCGGCGCGGTGCCGTTCACACCTTGCCCACCCCCCGGGCACCGGGTGATCGGCATCCCGGACGCCAAAGATTGATCACCCGCTATCATTATGTTAGCATCACCTAATGAAAAGTCCGACGTATACTGTCTATTCGCCTCCGGTGAGCGGGCTCCCCTTCCTGGCTGTCGCCATAGTCGATGGCAGCACGGTGGCGATTCCATTCGACACTCGAGCGCAAGCAGTGGAACACAACCGCACTTCTTCCGAGCGTCTGGAGCTGACGCAGCCTTTGAGCCGCCGGCAATAGGGTAGAACCCCGCCGCCCCATTCACGGCCGCGGCGCGGCGCCCCTAGGGATCGCGGGACTTGCTGAGGCGTTGGAACCCCTGCAGCTCCTGCCTTGCCAGTTGTGGCGCTACCCGGCCATAGCGCATACAGCCATTTGAGTTGCAGTGGTGGCGGCGACAGATGTGCTGTCGATCATCTGGATGTCGCCGTCATGCGCGGCCGTAACGGCGTCCATCAGCCGGTCCCACAGATCTGCTTTTCGTCATCGCACGAAGCGGTTGTAGCACGGCACGCCTCTCGGCCCGTTGGGCAAGAGCGGCTCGATCACATGCCACTCGAAGTCGGTCAGATCGTATCGGCGCATGGGCAGTCTGAATCACAAACTGGCGGAACATGAAAGCTCCATACTTGCGCGAGCACGGTCGACGCGGACATTATGCCAGTCGCTGCATACGGACCTGTGAAGAGGTAGCAAGATGCAATACGCGACGGGGCAGAAGATGAAAGTTGGCGACGAGGTAGTCGCCGATGGCATGAGAGGCTTGATTGTCTGCGATTTTGATACCCGCGAGTTTGCAGTAGGCTATGACACTTGGGACATGCCTACGACCGAAATGCTCGGCGGCGGCACTCTGTCATCCGGCGTCATGATCGAAACCGCCGCAGCGGGCATGATCCACTATGTGGAAGGAAGCGGCGTGATCGACCACATCTCATCCCAAAGCCGGTAGCCGGCAAACCGCAGCCCTCCTAGCTCGCCTGCCCGGGTTTATGAGTTCATGGCCTAGCAGATTGGACGTGCTGAAATAGCTGGACTACCACCTATTGGTACGGTGCAATCGCCCCGTTGGTCTCTTATTCTTTCTTGTCCGGTTCCTCGAAATGGATCGTGGCTCGTTCGCGACACAGCGGTTCGCGCTGCGAGCCGATTGTAGCGATCATGGTTGCGCCCCGCGTTGACTGTTGTGTGGCTCCGCCGATCGCGATGCAAGGATCGCGCGAAAAGGAGTTCGCATGGCAAGCCCCGTTTTTGGCTTTGTTACTCAGACGCTGTACGCGCGGGTTAGCGAACTCAAGGGTAACCTGACAGCTTGCGGTGTGTCGCCGGGACTGGCCTGCGCATTGCATTGCCCCGGGCCAGGTAGCGCGACAATGTATTCGGTTGTCCTCGCTGACGATCATCCTTTGCTGCTTCGCGGATTGCAGGGTGTGCTGAAAGCCGCGCCGGATTTCAATGTGCTGGCAGCAACGGCGAGCGGGGTGCAAGCGTTATCGCTCATTAGCGATCTCCGACCCGATCTGGCCGTGCTTGATGTCTCCATGCCGAATGTTGGCGGGCTGGCGATTCAGCGAACCGTTCTTCAGGAGCGGTTACCGGTGAAGGTAATTTTCCTCACCGCCTCTCTAACAGGCCGCCAGATCGCGGACGCAATTTCAATGGGGGTGTGGGGCATCCTCTTAAAGGAGTATGCCACCGAAGTACTCTTGGACTGCATGCGGCAGGTCGCACGCGGAGAGAAGTGGCTGCCGCCGGAGCTAGTAGCCAGGGCAACGAGCGCCGGGCCATGCCCATAGGCAATCGTCTGCGGTCCGCGGGTCCCTTCATGAGACTTTCGTACGCCGGCGCCCGAACACTTCAGCATCTCGGTCATTCAGGCTGATTCTCAATGATGGAACGGCGGCATTCACTTTTGCCGTTTTTTTGTCGGACGCCAGGGTTCAGACATTCATACGGCCGCTATTGCTGGATGGTTGTCTGCGGCGTTCGGTCTCACCGTGGCTGGGCTCTGCTTCTCCTGGCTAGCAGAACCGAGGATCATCTTGTTGACTTTACGCTGACGACAATCGCTGCTTATTGTTCATTTTTCACGACCTGCACTGCCGGCATTCGGGCGTGTGGAGCGGGATGGCGTGATCGCCCTTCTTGACCATGGTGACACCTTGCCGACAACGAAGCTGGCGCCCTCATGGCCGAGGATCGCCGGAAACAGGCCTTCGAGATCGGCGACCGACATCGTGAATTCGTCGGTGTGGCAGATGCCGATCGCCTTGATCTCCACCAGCACCTCGCCCTCGCGCGGACCGTCGCGGTCGACCTCCATGATCTCCAGCGGCTTTCCGGCAGCGACAGCGGCGCGGGTTTTCATCTTTCTCTCCCAATGAGTGTTCTGCCGAGCCGAAACGCAGGCGCCTTCTGATCAATTATGCGGCGACCTTGGTGGCCCGGCGGGGAACCCCCAACATGGCGGTAAAGCCCTTGATGCGTTCGATACGAGTGCCTGGAAGATTGAGCTTCACCAGCGCGCCGGCACTCATGCCGAGCGGGACGAGATATTCTTGAAGCAGGAATGCTCCAGGATGAACTGGACTGCGGATGTCATGCGGCCCTATCTCCCAATTTGCGACGCAAAACCTACTCCACCGTCACCGATTTCGCCAGATTGCGCGGCTGGTCGACGTCGGTGCCCATGAACACGGCGGTGAAGTAGGCCAGCATCTGGATCGGCAACGCGTAGATGATCGGCGATATGATTTCCGGCACGTCGGGCAGCACGATCGTCTCCATCGTCTTGACGCTGGTCAGCGCCGCACCCTTGCTGTCGGTGATCAGGATGATCTTGCCGCCACGCGCCGCCACTTCCTGCATGTTCGACACGGTCTTTTCGAAAATACGGTCGTGCGGCGCAATGACGATGACCGGCATGTTCTCGTCGATCAGTGCGATCGGGCCATGCTTCAGCTCGCCCGCGGCATAGCCCTCGGCATGGATGTAGGAGATTTCCTTGAGCTTCAACGCGCCTTCCATGGCCAGCGGGAAATTGGTGTCGCGGCCGAGATAGAGCACGTCCTTGTAGCGCGAGAGTTCGCGCGCGATCCGCTCGATCTGCTCTTCGAGCTTGAGCACCTGGTTGGCATAGCGCGGCGCTTCCGAAAGCGCGCGCACCAAGGCCTTCTCTTGTTCTTTCGAGATCGTACCCCGCGCCACGCCAGCCCGCACCGCTAGCGAAGCCAGGACGGACAGTTGGCAGGTGAACGCCTTGGTCGAGGCGACGCCGATCTCCGGTCCGGCCAGCGTCGGCAGCACGACGTCGGATTCGCGCGCCATGGTCGATTCGCGCACGTTGACGATCGCGCCGATCTTCATTCCCGCCTTGCGGCAGTAGCGCAGCGAGGCCAGCGTGTCGGCGGTCTCGCCCGATTGCGAGATGAAGAAGGCCGCATCATTCTTCGACAACGGCATTTCACGGTAGCGGAATTCGGAGGCGACATCGATGTCGACCGGCAGCCGCGCGTAGCGCTCGAACCAGTATTTGCCGATCAGGCCTGCGAGATACGCCGTACCGCAGGCCGAAATCGCCAGCCGGTTGATCTCTGCGAAATCGAAAGGCAGGTCGAGCGGCTTGGAGACGCCGCCGACAAAATCCAGATAATTCGCCAGCGTGTGCGAGATCACCTCGGGCTGCTCATGGATTTCCTTTTCCATGAAATGGCGCCGGTTGCCCTTGTCGACCATGAAGCTGGTCGACAGCGACTGCTGGCGCTTGCGGTCGACCTTTTTGCCGTCGATATCGAAGATCTCAACACCGTTGCGGCGCACCACCGCCCAGTCGCCATCTTCGAGATAAGTGATCGAATTGGTGAACGGGGCGAGCGCGATGGCGTCGGAGCCCAGGAACATCTCGCCATCGCCATGGCCGACGGCCAAAGGCGGGCCATTGCGGGCACCGACGATCAGGTCCTCGTCGCCCTTGAACATGATGGCCAGCGCGAAGGCGCCTTCCAGCCGCTTCAGCGCCTGGTGCGCGGCCTCGACCGGCTTCAGCCCCTTGGCCAGTTCGCGCGCCACCAGATGGGCGACGACTTCTGTGTCGGTCTGCGATGAGAAAGAATACCCGTCGCGGATCAGCTCGTCGCGCAGTTCGGCGAAATTCTCGATGATGCCGTTGTGGACGATGGCGACGCCGTCGGAAAAATGCGGATGCGCATTGGTCTCGTTGGGCACGCCATGCGTCGCCCAGCGTGTGTGACCGATGCCGATCGTGCCGGCGAGTGGATCGTCCTTGAGCCGGCGCTCGAGATTGATCAGCTTGCCTCCGGCGCGGCGGCGGCCAAGCTCACCATGCTCGATAGTGGCGACGCCGGCCGAGTCATACCCGCGATATTCCAGCCGCTTCAGCGCATCGACGATGAGCGGCGCAACCTGCGAATGGCCGACGATTCCAACAATACCGCACATGGCCTCGTCCCCAATAGCCAGCATAATCCGGGCTTATTGCCGAAAACCACATTACCCATCCTTGATTGCGGGCTGATCGTTCGTTTGGAGGAGCCGGCCGACTTAATCGGAACTGAAATGTCGCGCTTTGAAATCCGAAGAGGCCGAGAGGGCGCAGCTCCAGGCAGCAGGCCTGCGCAATCGCTGAGGCAGCCCGCCCCGGCGAAGAGTGTTCGTTTGAATGATGCGCGACCGCCAGCCGAGGCGCAGTTTGACTCAGCCGGCAACCACGACACATCCCCAACAGCCGGTTAGGCCCGGCCGCCTGATGCCCCAACCCAGAGCTGTCGGGCCGCTTGATCTGTCTGGGGACGCGAAAGTCATGGGGACAGAGCTGGCTTTGCGAATCTGGAAACCGGCAACGTGGTTGCCGCGAATCAAGAGAGACCATGACGAAGCGCACGCGACGCGACCACACACCGGCTTTCAAGGCCAAGGTGGCTCTGACTGCCATCAAGGGCGAAAAGACGCTGGCCGAGTTCGCTAAGCTTTTCGATGTTCACCCGAACCAAATCACAGCCTGGAAGGCGCAACTCCTTGACGGCACCGCCGGCGTCTTCGGCTCGAGCGTTGCGAGCGCCGAGGCGCCATCGGTGGATTTGAAGGCCCTTCACGCCAAGATCGGAGAGCTGGCACTGGAGAATTGTTTTTTGGAATGCGCGCTTATCAAGGCCGGCATGCTGAGCGTAAAGCGATAATCGACCGCAACCACGACCTTCCCACACTAGGCGCGGCCGGTGTCAGCCAAGGACCTCGCGCTGGTGCGCCGCATCGATGAACTGCAGCTAGATACCCGTTCGCGGGTGCGCGACATTTCCCAACCGCGAGGGCGTCGCTGATGAAGCGCATGGGCGTCGAGGCGATCTATCGCCGACCGAACACCTCGAAACCCGCGCCAGGCAACAATCTATCCCTATCTCCCCCGCTCTGAAGGTCGATCGTCCGAACCAGATCTAGCGATGGACATCACCTTTATCTCGCTGGCGCGCGACTTTGTCCGTCTGGCCGCCGTCGTCCACTGGTTCAGCCAGCGCGTGCTCAGCTATCGCGTGTCGATTACGATGGAAGCGGGCTTCTGTCTCGAAGCGCTGAACAACGCCCTGACAAAATGTAGCGCGCCCGGCATTTGCGACACCGATCAGGGCAGCCACCAGCGAGCTCTTCGCCGATGTCCTGATCCCAACGAAATAGCGATCAGCATGGATGGCAGGGGCGCATGGCGCGACAATGTCTTCGTCGAGCGCATCTGGAAATTGGACAAGTGTGAAGAAGTCTATCTGAATGCCGAGGACGGCGTCGCTATCGCGCGCCTTCTCGTGGCCGATACCTGGATTTTTATAGTCGACCGCGCCCCTATTTCAGCCTTGACCGGCGCATGCCGGACACGAGGCAGACTTTGGTCCGATGACATCATGGCGGCGGCATGAATTTCCGCCGCCGGGTGTGGATGCGACTACGGTCGGTCTATCGCCCTCCCGGCGTCACACACGACACCAGCGCAATCGAATGATCGAAATCCGGCGGAACGCCACTTATCATTTGGGGGAAACTGTTCAGACAACCGGAGCCAGCGCTGCCGCCCGCATCATGGAGGGGCAAGGATGCGGAGAGCGAAGGCCGTCCGCGTCAATCCGAGGATTGCGTTCTGAAATCCAGAGCCTCCAGTCGCGACTGGAGCTTACATCAAGGCAAATAGCGAGTCCTCGAATGAGATCGATAGATTCAGGCTCCAATGGAGCGACGCGGTGAAAGGCAGGTTGCCGAAGGTTGGCTGCCCTCACCAAGGAGGCCGAGACCGACAAGCTGAACCACCAATTTTTCACAGCTTTCGCTGCACCGGGCATCCGATCAGATCCAACTGGATGTCCGCCGGCCGCAGGAGAGCGTTGAGACCAAGATTCCCGTGACGGCGGAGCGGGCGGCGCGTGCCATACTACGCGTTGGGCGGAGGACGTTCACCGCGTCTTAAGAGCAAGAGCTGCTCATAATTGCGGCTCGCTTCCAACAGTTCGCCGCCTCATTGGCGGAAGGCCCGCGACATCTGATCGGTAAGAGGCTTCAGGAGATAAGACCAGACCGAGCGTTCGTCGGTCCTGATGTGAACCTCGGCCGGCATACCCGGTTTCAGCACCTTGGCATCGGTCAGGCAGGCCGCCTTGTTCTCGACGTCGACGCGTGCCGAGAAATACGAGAGCTGGTGTTGTTGATCCTTGATCAGGTCCGCCGAAATGCGCTTGACCGATCCTTGGCAAGCCGGCGTCGTGCCGGCATCGAAAGCCGGGAACCGGATCGACACCCGTTGACCGGGACGAATGTCATCTATGCGCGATGGGGGGATCAACGCATCGACGACGAGGTTGTCGGCGTCGGGGACAATCATCATGAGCACTTCCCCAGGAGCGATCACGCCGCCAATTGTGTGGATGGAGGATTCCTGTATCGTGCCCGATTGCGGAGCGCGGATGCTCGTTTTCGTCAACTCGTCTTGCGCCACAACCTGGCGCTCGTTGAGTTCGGTCTGCTTGGCTTCCGTTTCACGAAGTTCGCTGGTGACCTCACTGCGCCTTTGTTCATCGAGCTGAAGGACCTGCAGTTCGGTCTCGCTGATTCGGCCTTGCGCCTCAGCAACCGCCGCCGCGAGTCGTCCTGACTCTCCGTGCGCCCGGGTGGCATCCAATCTGACGTTGCTCAGTCTCTCCTTGGGCACCAATTTTTTTGAGAAGAGCGCTTGGATATCGGCAAGATCCCCGTCCAGCAGGACCACGGACTGGTCTTCGGCGGTCTGTTGCGCCTTGAGGCCATCGATCTGACGTTCGAGTTGCTTCGAGCGGCTTTGCAATTGCGCCTTCTGTCCCGTCAACGCAGCTGCACGGCTTTCGAACAGGGCGCGCTCGCCGCTGACGAGCGCTGCGAGTTGCGGATCGCCCATGCGCATCCGAAGGCCGGACGGAAGCTGCATTTCCGGCAGACCTTGTCGCTCTGCCTCCAGCCGGGCAAGACGAACGGTCGTGCGATCGAGATCCTCACTGATTATCTGCAGGTTGGCCCGTGTCAGCGTGTCGTCCAGCCTGGCCACCACATCGCCAGCCCGCACATGGTCCCCGTCTTGTGCGAAGATGCCTCCGATCGTGCCGCCGGTCAGATGCTGGACTTTTTTTGTGTTGCTTTCGACCACCACGGTGGCAGGCGCAATCACCGCGCCGGCGATCTTGGTCAAACCCAGCCAAAGCCCTCCGCCGGCAATCAACAGAGCCGTGATCACCAAGCCAAGAATGAGATTGGCTCGGATATCGTCCCGCGCATCGACTGCATTCGCCCCGGACCTCCGGTTTCCATCGCCAATCGGAGCGCATGTCGACAGGGTAATATCAGACAAAAGATAGTACCTCACGCATGACCGCTTATTCCTTTCTGCATCGGGACGGCCGATGCAGACCGGGCTGCGGTGGAGGGGAATGGCCGGATAACGTTCGCCAAGACTTCCTCGCGCGAGCCGAACGAATGAAGCGTCCCATTCGCCATGACAAGTACGCTATCGATATTGGTGAGGGCAGAAGGACGGTGGGCAACAACGATGACAATGCCACCACGCCGGCGCACCGCCAGGATCGCCCCGGCCAGCGCGGCGTCGCCGTCGACGTCCAGATTTGAATTGGGCTCGTCGAGGACGACAAGGAATGGATCGCCATAAAGGGCCCTGGCGAGCCCGACGAGTTGCCTCTGTCCGGACGACAGGGCTGCGCCTCCCTCGCCTACGCGTGTTTGAAAACCATCCGGCAAACGCATGATCATCTTGTCGACGCCAGCGGCCCTGGCGGCTGCGAGCACACCCTTGGCGTCGCCCGCGCCGCCAAATCGCGAAATGTTGTCGGCAACGGTTCCGTCAAACAATTCAACGTCCTGTGGGAGGTAGCCGACATAGGCGCCAAGCTGTTCATGGCCCCATTGATCAAGCGAAGCTTCGTCCAATCGAACCATTCCGCGCAGCGGCTGCCACACTCCCACCAACGCGCGCACAAGTGTGGTTTTGCCGGAACCGCTTGGGCCGACAATGGCCATCCCCGCCCCACTGGATAAATGAAAGCTCACGTTGGTCACGGTCGGCTTTTGCTGGCCTGGCGGCGCTATTGTCAGATCCTCGACCGCCAGCATCGCCTCTGGCCGTGGCAGTTGCATGAGCTCGCCGCGGCTGCCAAAGGCGGCGAGCGCCGCCGTCAGTTGGGAATAGCTCTGCCGGAACGAGACAAACCCTCTCCAGTTGGCGAGCGCCGCATCAACTGGGGCCAAAGAGCGGCCGAGCAATATAGACGATGCTATGATCACACCCGGCGAAGCCTCCCCCCCGATCACGAGATACGCACCAAGTCCCAGAACAGAAGACTGCAAAGCCATACGGAGCGCCCTCGACAGTGAGCCAGTGGCGCCGACAATGTCGGAGAGCCGCTCCTGGTGCGCAAGATATGCGTGATTGATCTCACTCCAGCGCCCGGCGAGCCGCCCGGAAAGGCCCATGGCGCGCACGACCTCCGCATTGCGGCGGCCGGAATCGGCCAGGTTGCGTTGCGATACGAGTGTCTCAGACGCCCGTGCGGCTGGTCCGCGGCCAAGGATTTCCGCGATCACGGTGAGCAGCACGACAACAATTGCACCGCTCGTTGCCAGCAGACCGAGCGACGGATGCAGCAGATAGATGACCAGCAGATAGAATGGTATCCACGGAGCGTCGAAGATGACAGTCGGCCCCAATCCGGAAAGGAAGGCGCGCAACTGATCAAGATCGCGAAGCGGCTGCAGCCGGCTCGCATTCTGCCCGCCGAGGAGCGGCAGGGAAAGCGAGAGAGCGAAGACCTGTTGCTGCAGAGTTTTATGGAGGCGATTGCCGATTCGAACCAGCAGGCGAAGCCGCACGAAATCCAGCAATCCATAAACGGCGTAAAGGCCCAGCATACCGATCGTAAATCCGACAAGTGTCGGAACACTTTGCGAAGGCAAAACGCGATCGTAGATTTGCAGCATATAGACGGAGCCGGTCAGCGCGAGAATGTTTATGACCGCCGAGAACGCGCCAACGCCTACCAGCGCAGGCGCGGAGCCCAGCATAGCGGCACGCAGGTCGGGCGAAAGTTTTCCGCCGGGGTTCATAGCTCGTGACTTCTGATGAGAAATCGTCGCGCAAGCTCGCTGGCCTTACCGGCCAAGGACAGTTTTTCGGTTTTCAGGGGCGTTCCCTCTTCGCTGTATCATATTACGCCCCGCTAACTTATGTGCCCTTTGGCCCAAATGTAGCGAAATCGTGACGGCGGCCCGAGAAACGTGGAATTGACATATTAAATCGGTGGAAAACGGGAAGAAGCCGCCATTTCAAGTGAGATGGATGGCTGCGCATGTCGCATGCTGCAAGTCAGATCGGCACCGCCACAATCCTTTTCGGCGGCGTTTCGCCCGTCCGGACGCAGACGCCGGTTCCCGACTCAGGATTCACTTCCGCAACCGTTGAGCCTGGAGTTCGGTCTTGCCGTGATCTTCCGATCGGTTGCGTTCGATGGCCTTTACGAAGCAGTGAGCCCGAGCCATCGTTATCGGCCCGCAATCGAGGCCGCCTACTGGACTGCCGCGCTTTGCAGATCAGTGCTGAACCTGGCCTCGACGGTGTCCCCCGGCATCACAATCGTATCTTCACCGGCCGCTAGTTTGCGCCACTCCTCGCTCATCTTGCGGACGATCGTGACCTGCGCCCGGATTGTTTCACCGGCAATCGGCAATGGCTGGGCGGATGCCCCGGTCGGTTGCAGCTTCTCGCTGGCAGCGTGGAGTTTGGTGGTGACGTCGGCAAGCCGCGCGTTGGTATCCTTCAGATCGATCAGCAAACCGATCTTCCTCTGATTCTCGTTGCGCTCGTGCTGCCTGACATAGTCCTCCTGCTGGCGTCGCGCCCGCATGAGTTCGACCGACGTTTGAAGCGCGCCACTTGAAGAGAGAAGCAAGGCGCGTCTGACATCGGCGAGCCGGTTGTTGGTCAGGTTACCTGACTCAAAAACCTTTGTTACGCGCGCCAGGTCTTCCTGATCCGCTTTCACGCCCTCGGCCTCGACCTGTTCGCGCTTCTGCAACACCTCGATTTGATCCGCTGTGTCCTTCTCGCCCTTCTCAAGAAAAGCCTGCTCCTGCTGGAAATCGCTCAGCGCAATCTTCAGCCCATCTCCTTCGGCCTGGGCGATCGCTGCTCCTATACTGGGAGACAGAGGTGATCCTTGTGGTATCTGCGTGTCGAAATCCGCCTGGTCTTGAAGTTCGGCGCGGAGCCGGGCGGCGTGAAAATAGTCCTTGGTGTAGTCACCCCACAATGTTTCGTAGTCTCGCCTGAGATCAACCGGATCCGGTCCGGTCTGGCCCGCCCGTGACCGCAAAAGGCTGAAGCCGCCGGCGACGGCGAGCGCCTGCCGCACGGTCATGAGCGGACGATAGGCCTGTTGTCCCGGGGTAAGCACGTCGCCCATCACATAGATCGGACGGTAATCGGCGATGGTTGCGGTCACATCGTCTGGCTTGATAACGACCATTTGCTCCCTGCCGTCGGGCAGGCGCACATGAAAAATCTTGGTCGGCAGAAGCGTTTGCATGCGCGTCTGCAATTCGGACCCCGTGAGGCCTGCGACCATGACCATTCCGACTTCGGGAAGCGCGATATTGCCATCCATCTGGACCACAGCTCGCTGCGTTCGATCCGCAATTGACGCTATCCCGATCTCGACGGCATCGCCAGGTGACAGTTTATAAGGTTCGATATCGCCGGCGACAGCCATCGATGTCAGGCACATGACGGCAACTGAAGCAAGAGCGGTTCGTTCAGGGAAGGCCATCTGCGACAATCTCCTTCTGCGTCGACATCAACTCCGAGGCCATTCAACACGGGCAACGAAATCGTAGACCGGGCCCCCGGGGACGCCCCAATTGCTCGACCAGACTATCTGTGAGCCGTCTGGAGACGGCGAGGCATGCGTCTCGCTCCAGTAGTCAAACGGAGCATTCAGCGTGTTGACGATGCGGCGCACCTCCCCGCTGCCGTCCGTGCGCAGCGCAACGACCTGCTGCGAATATGGCGCCCAATCCTTGTGCTTCGATACCTCGGCGGGTATCCCGGCATAGCTGACAAACACCCAGCCGGGCCTGTCCAGAGATCTGAGGGACGCATGCTGGGCTTCGCCATATTTCATCAGCGCGGTGACCTTGCCGTCGCCCAAACGCCGCTTGATCACTTGATACTTGTCCGGATCCGATTTGCTTATGCCGACGTAGATTTCGCTGCCGTCGGCATCGATCGTCATATCGCCATGGCCGGGGCGATGATGCTCCGCCCACTTCTGGCGCAAGGCGCCATCAATTGAAAAGATGAAGCTCGGTTCATTACCGTCCGGCAATTCCTGGAAACACAGAATGTTGATCCCTAACGGAGAGATCGAGCAGTAGTGGGTGGTCCCCGGAAGCTGGGCCAGATCGATATCCGCAAACTTCCGCTGCAGCCTGAGGTCGTAGCCAAAGACCACCGCTTTGCCGTCATTGCGCGTCGCAAGCACCGCAATGCGGTTGCCGTCGAGGCTCGGATTGCCCTTGTACGGCCCGAACTGCAGATCGTCATAGGCTGACGAGACGAACACCACCTCTTCATGGTCGGTGCGTGGCGCCCAGGTCGAAATCCGCCGACCACCCACGCAAATCATCAGATTGGGATCCTTGGGATGCCATTCGCATTCGGTCGAGCGATCGCGGCGGAACATTGGAACATAGGTACGCCCGTCGAGAAAGCACATGCCCCCACAACCATTGGCGATAAGGAAAAGGCTTTGGTCCGCATTCCACGCCTGGGCGCTTGAATAACGGTGGCTACAATAGTTCCTGCCGCATGTGATCCCTGAGCCGAGGATTCCGGGTTTGGTGATCCGCACGAAAATGGTGCCAGATGCCGGATCCTTTTTTGGACGCAGATAGTCCGGCAGGTTTTCCGCTGCCGGTAGGGCCGACTGCTCCATTGCGCCGCTTTCCCGGCCCCCGCTCATGTAGACACCCAGAGACAGGGCACCGGCAATCAGCAACAACACCAGAAAATGCCGCCGGAGCAGGGTCATGTCATGTAGCCCTTTTCGCGGCGTACCCGGCCTTCGCTAAGCCGCGCCCGCCACCATGCGATCGTTCGCTCAAGCCCGTCGCGCAAGCTCGTCTGCGCCCGCCATCCAGTCTCGCTCTCAAAGCGCGAGGAATCCGCGAGCAAGGCGCGAACCTCCGAATTTTGCGGCCGCAAACGGTTTTCGTCGCGATGGACCGGTTTTTTTGAACCGCTCATTTCGAGGACAAGATCCAACACGTCAGAGATGGTCACGGCGCGTTGGCTGCCGGCATTGTAGGCGTGGCCGAATTCCAGGCCGGCCAAACCCGCGGTCAGGAATGCTGCCGCTGTGTCCTCGACAAAGGTCAGGTCGCGGATCGGACTCGTGTCGCCGACCATGATCGCCGGGCAATTCGGGTCGAGAGCCTGGCGGATGATGGTCGGCACGATGGCTCGCTCACTCTGACGCGGGCCATATGTGTTGAACGGCCGCAGGATGACAACGGGAACATCAAACGACTTCGCGTAGGACTCCGCCATCATGTCGGCGCCAATCTTGGATGCCGAATATGGCGACTGTCCGTGCAGTGGATGAGTTTCGCGGATAGGCATGGTCAGGGCGGTTCCATAAACCTCGCTCGTGGAGGTATGCACAACGCGCTCCGTCTCCCATTGACGCGCCGCTTCGAGGACGTTCACCGTGCCCAGGATGTTGGTTTCCACATAGGACTGGGCAGCCGCGTAGGAATATGGAATCGCAATCAGGGCGGCCAAATGAAATACGACGGTCTGACCACGCATGATCCGGTTCAGGAACGCGCTGTCGCGGACGTCACCGCGGACGAGCTTCAGCCGGCTTCGAATGCTGTCCGGAAGATCGTCCAGCCAGCCATGGCTGTCGAAGGAATTGTAGAGCGCTAGGGCCGTGACATCAGCCCCGTTGCAGACGAGCGCTTCGGTGAGATGCGACCCGATAAATCCGTCCGCGCCCGTCACCAGAACTTTCTTGCCATTGTAGCTCATGATTGCGCGTTCCTTGGCTGACCTGCGGTGCTCCCGTGTGGGTTTCAGACGTCAATCGGCGGCGATGGAGCCCAGCTGACAACCGCCAGAAAGCCGCGCGCCATCCACGCGATGTCTGAGGCGATGGTGCGCCGTGGATAATAGGAAAGGTCGATCCTGACCTTGGCGGGGAAGATGACCTCCCGGTAGAACAGAATCGGATCCACGGATCGAGGAAAGAAATGCGCCTCGTGGCGGAAAAGAATTTGGGCCGGGCCCAGCAGGCCAGGCTTGTATTGTAGAACGGCCTCGAGGCCGCCCCGAAAACAATCGGCGAAAGCCAGGCTCTCGGGGCGCGGACCGATGATCGCCATCTCGCCTTTGAGGACGTTCCACAACTGCGGCAGCTCGTCGAACTTTGTGGCGGCGAGGAACCGGCCGATCGTCGTCAGGCGGCTGTCGCCCATCACGGTCAGAGGGTGGCCATGGGGGCCGCAGCCCACACCGAACTTGCGGAATTTGTACATGCGGAAGGGCCGGCCACCAGCCCCCACGCGGGTCTGCAGGAACAAGACGGGACGGCCGCCTTCCAACAGAAGTGCCAGCGCGATCACCAGCATCAGTGGTGCAAATATGACGATCGCGAGACTTGCGACCGCGAGGTCGATAGAACGTCTTGCGAAGCCATGCGCGGAGCTTGAAACAGAAGGCCTGTGAAGGGATAGATCCGACGCATTCATGCCGCGGTTCCTGCTCTTGCGCAGCCGTCGAGCGCGGTTGCGAGAGCAGTCACAACCGCTTCGGCTACAGGTGAAGTGATCTGGGGATGCAGTGGAATTGTCAGCTCTCGCTGTGCAAAGTCCTCGGTGCGGGGCAAATTGGTGTTGGGAAAAAGCCTGCGGTAGAACGTCATCTGGTGCACTGGCGGATAGTGGATCGTGGTCTGGATCCCCTGCGTCCGCAGTTCGTCTATGATGGCCTGCCGCGTTGCGTAGCGCGGCAGGAGGATCGGCATGATGTGGTGGGCAGACGTGCGGGGTTCGGCGAACGGAATTGTCACAGCCGGGCAACGTTCAGCGATGAGGCGGCGGTATAAGACGGCCAGGATACGCCTGATTTCGTTCCACTCCTGCAGGTTCTCAAGTTGCACCAGCCCAATCGCCGCCCGCAGCTCATCCATGCGGTAGTTGAACCCAAGCATGGTGACATCATATTGCGGCGTACGGCTGTTCAACCGCTGATGTGTCCCGGTGGTCATCCCGTGTCCGCGGGCTTGCCGAATC
Organism: Mesorhizobium sp. M7D.F.Ca.US.004.01.2.1; assembly: GCF_003997785.1. Classification (NCBI taxonomy): domain Bacteria; kingdom Pseudomonadati; phylum Pseudomonadota; class Alphaproteobacteria; order Hyphomicrobiales; family Phyllobacteriaceae; genus Mesorhizobium; species Mesorhizobium sp. M7D.F.Ca.US.004.01.2.1. The sequence continues at coordinate 81,165 of NZ_RZRQ01000002.1, forward strand.
CTGTCGAGGAGAGCCGGGTCACGAGCAATCACGGCGCCCCCTTCCGCCGTTGTCAGGTTCTTATTGCCGTAGAAGCTGAAGGCCGCGGCGGCGCCGAACGTGCCCACTTCCCTCAAGCCGGGGGCATGCGCGGCATCCTCGATGATATGCAGCCCTCGGGCACGGGCGAACCGTTGCCACTGTTCCCGATTGGCGAGATAGCCCGCGAAGTGAACGAGAATAACCGCCTTAGTGCGTAGCGTGCACCGAGTTTCAGCTTCCTCGATCGACATCAAGGGCACGTCGGTCGATTCGATATCGACAAAGACCGGGGTGGCCCCGACGTAGAGCACCGCATTGGCTGTCGCCACAAAGGTCAGTGAGGGAACCAGCACCTCGTCGCCAGGGCCGATCCCCAGTGCGTGCAGGATGAGATGAAGCGCGGCGGTGCACGAACCGACCGCAACGCAATCCTCCGCCCCATGGATGTCGGCAAAGGCCTCTTCGAAAGCTCGTACCCGCTCTCCCATGGTCAGCCAGCCGCTATCAATTACCTTTGAGAGGGCTAGCTTCTCCGGTACGCCTAATATCGGGGCGCTCACTAAGAGCATCTTGACCTCCTGAACCAATATCCGCCGACTCGGCCTCTAAATCCGGATCATGCTGCCGCGGCGGCGACTTCGATTGAAGTCGACTGGTCTTCCCAGGAAATCGCCTGTGCGTTCTGGAAGTCGTCCACGCGACCGATGTCGAGCCAGAGTCCGTCGTGCTTGTACACATGCACGGTCGTGCCGCCCTGCATCATCTGCAGCATCAGATCATCGAACCCGAACGGAATGCCGGAAGGAATGAACTTCAGAACATCCGGGTTCATGCAGTAAATTCCCATGCTGACGAGATGGGAGAGTGTCGGCTTTTCCCGGAAGAGCTGAACCGCATTGTCGATCTCGTCGATGACGCCGAAGTCCATCTTGATCAGTCGGCAGGCAGTCGCGATCGTGACCGGATCCTTATGCATGCGGTGCGAAGCCACAAAGCGGCTGAGGCTCAGATCGGTGAGAACATCGCCATTGAGCACGACAAACGTATCGTTCAGTTCATCTCTGATCAGCGAGAGAGGTCCGATGGTGCCGAGCGGCTCCATCTCCTGCGTATATCGGATCTTCAGATTCCACTGAGATCCGTCGCCGCAGACGCTGCGGATCAAATGGCCGAGATATCCGGTCGTGATATAAACCTCTTCTATGCCGTTGCGCCGCAGCCACTTCAGAAGCAGCTCGAGAACCGGCCGGGCTCCAATCGGCATCAAGGGCTTCGGCAAGACCGATGTAAAGGGCCGCAGGCGTGTCCCCATTCCACCACATTGAATCACCGCTTTCATCCGATCCTCCCAGTTCATTCAGCCCGGACATGATCGTCACGAGCAGGTGCCGAATGGTGCTCGGAGAGTCGCCCCCTCAAGCCAATCCGAACATCGCATGCTGAATGGTACGGCCACTCCGGATAAGCGTCGTCCTGCATTCGAATGGGAGTGATCCAACGCGTTTGTGGTATCAAACAAGCGATCAGGATCTGCTTGTGAGGTACACCCTGGTCCGGCAGGGCATCTCACGAAAGGTTTATAAAAAATAAATGAAGTCTATCGCTATTTAGGATACATATTAGCAAGTGATGATGTTTGTGGGCGGGACGTCGGTCCGTGCGTCTCAGGGTAGTGGAGTTTCAGCGGGCTGGTACACGCCCGGTTGCCAGACAGAGTAAGCGTTGTTGGGGTAGTGCAATGTATCGGATCGTCATCGCCGACGATCACGGGTTGTATCGTTTCGGTTTGCGGTTGGCACTGACGGCAGGCATTCCAGGTGTCGAAATATTCGACGCCGCGTGCTTCGATGCCGTGGTCAGTCTTCTGGAACAGCAAGCCTCGATCGATCTCGCGATTCTGGATCTGAACATGCCGGGCCTGTTCCATCAGGAATTGCTAGGCGACGTTCTGTCTGCCTATCCTAACACGCGCTTCGCGATCGTTTCAGCCGATGATTCACGCGCGGAGATCCTCAAGGCACTTTCGATCGGGCTTCACGGCTACATCGTAAAGTCACAGAAAGACGAGGAAGTCCTGTTCGCCGTGAACGAGATCCTCGCCGGCCGTATCTATGTTCCAGCGCTTCTGTCGCGAACGTCTACCGGACAAGGACAGCACCAGATATCTCCGCCTTCCCAAAGATCCTTGGTGCGACGGCGCGTGGGCGCCAGCGATCTCGACAGACTGACATCGAGGCAGAAGGACGTCCTCAAGCTGATGGCGGAGGGATACTCGAACAAGGAGATCGCCCGCAGTCTGGATATCGCCGAAGCGACGACGAAAATTCATGTCGCTGCCATTATGCGCGAGCTTGGGGCGCGAAACCGCACCGAAGCAGCGGTTTTGCTGCAAAGCTGGCCGTTGAAGAACGCGACCTGATGCATGCCAGGCAAGATGCGCGCTTCAGAATTCAAGTTCCTTCCGCGATAGCCGCAACGAATATCGCAGTCCATCTTCCGATATTTGAAATTTGGGCGAATGGCCGACAATCGGCGTTCCGTCCACTCCGATTATCATGGAACCGAAGCCGTGGCGTCCGACGCTTGAGTTCTTCCGCCGCCCCGATTCTACCCAATCGAAGACGACGTCGTCGCCCGCGCCGTCGGATGCGAACTGCCAGTTCACTTCGAGCCTACCTCGTGGATCACTCAGCGCACCGTATTTCACGGAATTGGTCGTCAATTCATGGAGAAGCATCGCAAAGCTCTCGGCGGCGCCGCTTGGTACGCTGATGGAGGGTCCGCTGATGGTTATTTCGCGAGTCTCCTTGAAGGGCTGCAACTCCTGGGCGACGAGATCGTGAAGCAACCCCGACATGCTGGCAGGACTTGACAGAAGCAGGTGCGTCGCTTGCAGCGTGCGTATCCGGTCAATCAGCATTTCCTTGTATTTGGCAACGTCGTTCTCTGGCGGATTGATCATATTTACCAAGGCCGTAATCACAGGGAACAGGTTGCTGAACCGATGGCGCTCCTCGGCCATGACGAGCTCGCGTTTCTTCACCGCGATGCGTAGAAGCGTGGCTTGTCGACGCTCGGTCAGATCGGCGGCCACCCCGATGCGCCACGAACCATCGCCGTGTTTTTCCTGCCGTCCGCGCAACGCAATCCAGCGCACATGGCCATCCGACCGCCGGACACGAATCTCGATGTCGTAGTTCACAGCCGACGATGGCATAGCGGAGGCAGCTAGCTTGGGCCAATCGGCCGGATGAACAACGGCCGAGAGTTCTTCCAGGCGGCGGATGGGAGCCGGGGGCAGCCCGAAAATATCCCAGAACTTACCTGAGCCGGTGACTGTCCCGTCCTCGAGATCGACACGCCACGTGCCCAAGCGCCCTGCGGACAAAGCGAGATCAAGCCATTCCTTCTGGGCGCGCAGCGCCTCGCGTGCCATTCGTCGCTCGGAAATATCGTCGACCACCACGAAAACGCTCTCGCTGGACACCTCATCAGGCTGGGATGACGACAGGGCCAGGCGGGCCCAGAATGTCGTGCCGTCCTGTCTCAACAGACGGACGTCCGCAGCGAAGGAAGCGGCACGATCCAGAGTTCTCAGCGGCCCCAGCACGGAATCTCGATCGTCTGGATGTACGAGTTCCTCTAGGTTTAGCTGGGCGAGTTCCTTTTCTCCGTAACCTGTCATATCCCGAAGGCGGCTGTTCGACAGCAGCATCTCGCCACGTCGATTGGTGTTTACAAAACCCATGGCTGCGCGCTCGAAAGCGCCACGATAGCGGGTCTCCGTCGCATCAATGGCGGCGAGCCTTGTCTCCGCAACCTCAAGCGCCCCGCGCAAGTCTTGTCGCAAGCGATGAAACATAAAGGCGATCAAGCCGCCTGAGACAAGAAGGAAGATGGCGCGCGTCCAGTCTTCAGCAGATAGCTGAGCGTTCAGGGCTCGGCGTGCCCCCAAGCCGGCTGCGGCCATGAAGAGCGTCGCAGCGATCGCGGCCACACGACCCTCCAAGTATACAATCACAAGTATAGCGGGAATTAACGCGACAAACGCCCCGTCCTGCCCAACAAGTATTGAATTTGTCGTCTCGAATATTATCGAGACTGCCAGCACCGATAAGGAAGCGACGTGAGTTAACGGGGGGCCTGACACCCACGATTTCAGCCCACGGAGGTATGAACGCATGCGCCAATCTACAACCTTCTGTCTAGCCCGTCGAGACTAGGTCGAGAAGGTGCAACCTAATACCACTGCTCGATTGCCATGCCTTAGCCGACGAATAAAATCATACTCGGAAGGGCTCATCGGAAAGCGTGCTCCAACGACTGCAGCGGAACAGAAATGCTGAAGGGTTCTTAGCTATGTCGAATTGAAGGCAAGGAGCACGGTTTGATTCAAAATGATGCGCGATGAAAGTAATAACTGGAAATTTGCTCAAGTCGCAATCAATCACTATTGGGATGGAAGCGATGAATGTTATTCATAGGCACAACGATACGGTTGCAAGCAACCAATACATTGTATTGAGACAGCCGCGCCACGCGGACTCCACACATTTCCCGGATCGATCCGACGCCAAATTCAGAATCCGGCGACCACGCAGCCTGGAGTCCATAACCGGCATGCTTGACCGTATCGGCTGTGGCTACCTGATGCTGGACCGCAACAAGAAGGTCATCGAATGGAACGAAGCCGCTCAAGACACGCTCGAGCGGCAGGGTGAAGCGGCCGATACGGCCGGCGAGATTTCTGCCGGACTAAGGCGGCTGGTCGCGAACGTTCCGGTCCGTTTCCATCCAGGCTCCCTATCCTGGGTGGTAATCCGCAGCAGAGGCGACCGACCAGTGATCCTGAATGAGACGGGCGCCATCGCACCGGATGGGACCAGCATCGTCGCATTGGTTGACCGTGAGAACACGTCGGCGGCGAACCCTCAGACCTTGCAAAAAATGTTCGGCTTGACCAGCGCGGAGACCCAGCTCGCGTTACGCCTGGCGCAAGGCGACGCGCCTCTGGAGATCGCCCGCAGCTGGCACCTCAGCCGCACGACAATCCGCTCTCAGCTCGCCTCCCTGTTCGCAAAGACCGAGACAAAGCGCCAAGCGGAACTGGTGGCTCTTCTGGGACGCATTTCGGTCTTACCATAGGACTGGCGATTTCGCTGGGTGCCAACATCCGCCGAAATCCATGCGATCGAAGATCCATGGCAACGCAGCGGCATTTCCCTTGGCCGCGTTCCGCAGATCATGGGACTGATGGTGCAGTCTCGGGCCTTCGGCGCTGTCGTACAGCCATCTATCTGGCTTGCCGCCACCGGGTGCGGTTCTTTAGCGTCTGCGGTCCCTGGAGCAGGCCCGACATGGCGGTCTATGCGTTCACCCACGCCATCGCCGAGGAGCGAACGATCGAAATAGCGAACGCTGGCAACGTATGCGAGACTTCACCTATAGCAACGATATGGTCGAGGGGTGGTCCGGGTCCTCGCGACGACGCCGCGCGCGGATCCGGGTTGGGACGGTCGCGCGGCTAGTCCGGCCACCAGTTCGGCGCCGCATCGGATCTACGATATCGGCAATGATCCGCCCGAAGTGATCAACCGTTTGATCGCGACCATCGAGATGGCCCTTGGCCGCCATGCCTTCGGGTCAATGTGCCCTCGCCCCGGCGACGTTCTGGGACCACGCCGACGTCAACGATCCTCGCTAAGCTGTCGGCTTCACACCGGCGGCAGCCCTTAAGGACGGCGCGCTGCGTTTTGTGGAATGGTACCGGAACTTCATCAAAGGCTCGCCAGCCGAGAAGGGCAAACGCTCATCCACGCCTAAGGGCACAAAACACGGGCGGTTACGACACCCCGAAAAGAAGGGCAACGCCGTTCATTTCTCCAGACCCATGGCCAAGGACACGCGCTTCCGGCCGGCTCAATGGTGAATGCCCAGGGCAAGCGCGCCGGCGATCGTAGTTGTTACGACGGCCTCTTCTTTCGGGTCATGGCGTTTCCAGTGCCACTCCCGGACGAGCGCGTGCCAACGTTGTTCTAGCTGAGATAGCGGATCCTGGTGCTCGTATAATTACAATGATCGTTCTAGGTCAGGCCCGGTCTTGGAACCGCGGTTGGTTTCCTGCAGCACCATGAGAGCGGGCGAAGGTGCCTCATCAAATCCTCGCCAGCAGGAGGTCGGCACTATCACCGAGCCGATAGCCGGCATGCTTCTTCAGATTAACCTGGGTAAGCACAGTTGCTACGGGAATGGTTACCGACCCACCGGCTTGCAGTGAGCCAAGAACGCCGCGCGCAATACTGCGCCGCGTGTTGGCCCAACGAACGGCAAAAAGCACTGCATGCGCCCAGCGCTTTAGAAGCCTGGTTTCTGGCCCGCCGAGCCCCAAGGGCCCGTTTATGATGACGACGTCGTAAACCGAGAGCAGCTCGTCGGTAAATCGAGACCTATCCACCGTGGACAGAAGCGTCAACAGATCATCCGAGGGCGCTGGTGCGCTCATAAGATCGACGCCGATTTCCGGCATTCTCGTGATCGCATCCTGCAGGGAGCAGCGGTCACTCACATAATCCCCAAAGGAGTTACGGGCCTTGGCGGTGCTGGATTCGCCACGAAACTCGTTCGTGAGCCGCACGTCCTTGCCATCAAGGTTGAGGAAGAGGACCCGTCCTCCCAGCCGTGTGGCCGCCAGTGCCAGGCCCCACGCCAACTCTGTCTTGCCTTCATTCTGGATGCTGGACGTTACGAGAATGATATGCTGCTGCCCTCTCCCCAGAGGTGGCGCCGCGGTGACAAGAACGGAGGTCACGGCGCGACTGAAGGGCGAGTTCTGCTGGCCCAGAATCAGATGCCGAAGCTGTTTCGCGTGCGGCTTCGATATCTTGGGAAGCAGTCCCACGCAGGGGATCCCAAGCTCGGCCTCGGCTTCGGCCTCGCTGCGCAAGGTTTTGTTAAAATGGTTGCGCGCCAGGACGAAGGCGGCGGCGATGAGACCGAATACAACCATTCCAGGAGGAACCAGGAAAACCCATGGTAGAGTCTTGGGACTTGCCGGCGGCCATGCAGCCGAGAAGAGCGAGACGCCAGGAGACGGAGCCGCGATGCGCCGCATCAAATCCTGCTGCCGGCTGAGAAGGTCGTTGTAGCGTTGCGTTACGATGGCTACTTGCGGCTCGAGCGCGCGCAAGCCGGAAAGGCGGCTGGCGGTATCAGTGACAACTGCATCGAGCACATTCTTACGCTCCTCCAGCGCCGCAACCTGGGCGCGATAGATGTTTGCCTCCGCGTTCTGCCGAGCGATACCCTGCTCGATCTCCTGATCGATCGTATTGCTCAGTCCCTTATCTCCGCCGGCATTGGACTGACGGGCCATCAGGGCGGCGAGGACCGGCGACGCGATTTCAGCAGCGACCGCCGACAGCGGCGCATCTGTTCTTCGCAGTTCCTGGATGCGGCGAAGGCGGGATTCGGCGGTCGATAGGTCCGCTTTCGACAAGGAAATCTGCCGGTTGAGCTCTGCAGCTTCATTGGCCGCGTCGTTTGCCGCGCTTTGATCGACGGCCCCATGGGTCAGCCGATATGTCTCCAGACGATCAGTTGCATCGACCAGATCGCCTTGTACTCTTGGCAGGCTGGCGACCACCGATTGCAATTCGGTCTGATCCCATACACGACGTTCCTCTATGAGATTGTCGATGTAGACCCGGGCGAAAGTGTTCGCGACCAGAGCAGCACGTGCAGGATTGACATCGGTGAAGCCGATGGTGATGACCCGCGACCGAAGCTCTTGTCCAACGCTCATTCCGTTCCTCAGCATCTTCAGTTCGGCGGCATCCGCTGCTTCGGGACTGCCTATTGCGGGCTTGCCCAGCGACAACACCCGGCTCATGAGACCGCTCAGGAACGAGCCCGTATTGCGCTGACCGCCCAAAACGGCGTTGGAGCCGGTTTTCCCAGCAGCGTCGGGCGCCTCCGCCCTGTGCAAAGCCTCCAGGACTCGACGCAGATGGACTTGAGACGAGAGCATCGTCAGATGGTCATCAATGCTGGAATCCACCAGGTCCTGAACAGAATCCGTGCTGCCTGCAGAAGTATTTCTGGTTGGCGCATCGATGATTATCTGCGTGGTCGCCTCAAACAACACAGGACGAGCGAGCCCCGCAAGTCCGCCCAGGATGCCACCCAGCAGAGCGATGGCGAGCACGAACCATTTCAGTCTCCCGATCACGATAACGAGTTGATGGAAAGGGGTTAATGCCTCCGCGCGCCTGTGCTGCGGTCGCCGCATGCCAGCGTCGTTTTCGAACCTCGGTACAGCGTCTTGCGTGATACGCGGCAGTTTGGCGCGTCTGGCTATGGAACCTTCCATGTCATGCCCCTGGGATTTCGATCTCGTGAGAAAGACAGGTTGCCGGATTCGATGGCCGCGTGGCCTCGTTGTGCCAGGCCTGGAACATCAGCACCGGCCACAGATCGCGAGCATGATCCCGTTCGCCATTGGTGTGAGCATGCCAGCAAGCATCGACCTTTGCGGAGTCGAGCATCCCGTCGCCCGACAGACGTATTCCTGCAATGAGGTCCGCTGCCCAAGCGCGCAGAGGCCCCCTGAGCCAGGCTCCGATCGGAACATCGAAACCTTGTTTTGGCCGATCGATCAGCCGTTGCGGCAAATAGCGGCCCAGCAACTGGCGAAGAATCCACTTGCCCTTGCCATTTTGAACCTTCAGGTGGTTCGGCAGTCGCCAGGAAAATTCGACGACGCGATGGTCGAGAATTGGACATCGACCTTCGAGACTACTGGCCATGGTCGCGCGATCGAGCTTCACCAATATATCGCCCGGCAGGTAACCGGTCATGTCGTCGAACAGGAGACGGGACAACATGTCGTCGAGTTGCGGCAAGCCGGAGCGCGACGCCGGTGGCTGATGATGAAGCAGGTTCTGGGACGAAGTCCCGGTTAGACGCCGAAGCAGATCATCCTCACCTGTCGCCTCGAGCAGGTGGCTAAGGCGATTCAAGCGGTCGCTTCGCAACGCGTGCCGTGCATTTTCCGATAACGGCAACCTGCCGGCGAAATCGTGCAGCGAGGCTCGAGCCAGCAAACCGATCCCCGCCGTCACCATCCGACGAAATGGTGCTGGGAGCCCTTGCACCTTTCTCAGGCGGGCTGCCATGAAGTGCCGGGAGTAGCCAGCGAAGCATTCGTCCCCGCCGTCACCCGACAGCGCTACCGTAACGTGCCGGCGGGCGAGCCGCGCCACCAGAAGCGTCGGAATCTGCGACTCATCGGCGAACGGCTCGTCCCACACGCGCGGCAGCTCCGGAATGACGTCGCGCGCTTCGGCTGGTGAAAGGTTAAGCTCGGTGTGGTCGGTGCCCAGAAGCCGCGCAACCGCAGCGGCATGAGGCGCTTCGTCGAAGCCTGCCTCGCTGAACGCGATGGTGAAGGTGCGCACGGGCCTGCTGGACTGCGCCTGCATCAGCGCGACGACGGTCGAGCTGTCTATTCCACCCGACAGAAAGGCGCCAAGGGGCACGTCCGCGACCATTCGTTCGCGCACGGAAAGGCGAAGCAGACTGTCAAGCTCGCTCGTGAGTTCCTCGTCGCTGCCGGCGATCGGCTCCCGCCGCGCCTTGCAGGCCACGTCGGCCAGCGACCACCAGTATCGAGTGCGATGGGCAAGCGCGCAAGCGCCGCGGGCATTGGCGAAATCCGCTGCCGCCACGGACAGGACCGAACCGGGCGGCAGCTTGAACACACCCTGCCAGATGCAATGGTCATCTGGCACCCACCCTTTTGAAAGCATTATCGCCGCCGCATCGACATTGAGTTCCGGGTTGAACCCCGGGAAACAGTTGATTGCCTTCAGCTCCGAAGCGAAGAGCAGCGCTTCTTGTGTCGAGGCGATATAGAGCGGCTTTTTGCCCATTCGGTCGCGGGCGAGATGGAGTATCCGTTCCTTCAGATCCCAAAGTCCGAAAGCGAACATGCCGGCGAAGCGCGTGAGTGCCGCCTCGAGACCCCAGCTCTCGATCGCGCACAGCATGACTTCCGTGTCACCGGTTCCGCGGAAGCAGTGGCCTGCGCCTTCCAATTCGCGGCGCAGATCTTGGAAATTATAGATCTCGCCATTGAAGGTGATGACATAGCGGCCGCTCGCCGATTGCATGGGCTGGCGGCCGGCGTCGGTCAGATCGACGATGGCCAGGCGCCGGTGACCAAAAGCAATACCGGCTTCACGGTTCGTCCATACCGCCTGGCCATCCGGCCCACGGTGCCGAAGAGCGGAGGTCATCTGTCCTATTGCCCTGAGCGACCCCGCATCGGCGGTGTTTGGGGCCAGGAGAATTCCAGTGATCCCACACATGCTAGCCCCCTCGCTGGCGGACGGTCGTCGCAATCGTCCTGATTGGAATTTGCGTGATCAATAGAACGAGCCGGCGCGTCAGAAACAATTCGGCGTGGCCTGTTGGCAATCCCGCAGCGGCGGGGTGCGTCGTATGGGACCTCGCGGCGGCGAGCGCCAATATTGCGTCGCGGGTCATTGCCGCGCCTCATCCAACCGTCGGCTTGCTTCCTGCGTCATCGAGACGGCGAGGGGCGAATGTGAAGGCTTGCCAGGCGTTCGGCCATCAAGAACACTCTCGTACAGATCACAATACTGGTCGACGACGCGGGACAGCGCAAATTGCTCCCGAACAAATCCGATCGAGCGCCCTCCCATGAGCTTCGCGTGCGCGCGATCAGACAGAACTTCAATTATTCTGGATGAGAGGGCTGCCACATCGCGGGGTGGGACGAGATAGCCGTTCCACCCGTCTTCGACCACGTCGTTGCAGCCGGGCATCCTTGAGGCCACGATCGGCAATCCAGCCAAGCCAGCCTCCAGAAGGACGCGCGGGACGCCCTCGCGATACTGGGTGGGAAAGGCGAATAAGTCAGCCATACCAAGAAGTGCTGGAACATCCCGCCTCGGTCCCAGGGCGATTGCATAAGGTGCGTATCGGTCAATATCCGCTTTGGTGACGGCAAACGGGCCCTCGGATTGCCACGGGCCGACAAGCACAAAACGTGCGTTTGGCCTCTCGCGCAGGACGCGGGGCACCGCTTCAAGGAGAGTCGGGATTCCCTTCTGACGGGTCAGTCTACCGACAAAGATCACAATTTCCGCAGACTGGAGCCCAAGTTCTTCGCGCATCGCCGTCGCCGAAGGACCGCGATCCCGCGCATTGGCAAACGCATCCGCGTCGATTCCAGAACTGTGGACCAGTCGCCCCTTGCCGCGTCCGACGAGCCGGTAGCGTGCGAAGAAAGCCTGGTCGTCCCGATTTTGGAACACGGTCGCGGCTGTCCAGATGGAGGCCAGTCCCTGCAGACAGCAAAAAATCGGACGCAGGGCCAACGCCCTCGGCTCCAGCGAGGAGAATGTCCAGCCAAGCCCATTGATGGTGCGGATGACCGGAAGCTGCCCTCGTACCGCAATGGGTGTCAGAAGGTTCGGCTTGGTATCGAAACTCTGGACGATGTCCGGCCGGATTTCCAACAGCAATTTGCGTACCGCGCGCAAAGTGCCCCACTCTGCGCTGCCGCTGGCAAAGCGGTCGAAACTCAATTGGTGATGTGCAATGCCGTGAGGCGCAAATGCGGCACCATCACTGCTCGAAACCGCGGTGACCCGAAAGCCTCTTTCGCGCAGGGACAGCAGGAAGGGAATTCTCAGGAGGTGATCCTCACCTCCCACGCAAACCAGATGCGGGCTCATACCGCCCTCCCCGAACATGCACGGCATCTCCGTCGCGCAATGTTGCTGGCTTCCGGGTCTTCTTTCATGGGCCCGCTTCATCTCCTCTGCGCTCATGACGCGAAGCCAACGCTAGGAGGAGCCCTGCCCACTGTCCTCGTCTGTTCGAATGAAGCAAATCGTGTTCTGGCAACAAGCCGCCGCGGCGAACCAGGTCAGATGGCTACGCACTGTGTCAACGTGGTCCGTACTGCCGGGATGATGGCCAAGCACGGAGAGGTCCGTCGACAAAGGGGGCGATATCCTGCGGCACACCTTCCTTCATGTGCCTGCGTCCGAATGCGGCCTAAAGTTTTCGGCTTGGGGCACTGGATTTGACAACTGCGGAGGTGATCGCTCGTGCCTCCGACGCCAGCATGATCGGAATGCCATCGCGTATCGGGTAGGCAAGTCCGGCGGCTTTCGATACGAGTTCCTTATCATCTGCATCCCAGGCAAGTAAGCTCCTGGTCATTGGGCATACCAGCCAGTCCAACAGCCTGGGATTGAACGAAGTATCCTCTTTCTCCCGTCTATCGGCATCCATCTGCTATTCCTTTCCTGGCCAAGGTAAGAATGCGGGTCGCGTTGAAAGCGTTTCATGCGACGCGCTTTAGGTATCTGTTTTCATGGCATGTCGTTTTCCAAAAACTGAGGTCACTCTTGGGCGACATGCAAGATGCGAGCGCGCTTGCCGACATACAAGCCGTCTCTCGAGATTCGCGCTGCGCCTGTAATCCGTGGACTCCCCGCAAACAGGCAAATCATGAGCGCAAACCACATGATCGGATGGCGTATGATCAAGTGCGGTATGCTGAAGATGATGATCGAACCCAAAAGGGCTAGCAGGGCGTCAAATTTCGCGCGCCAAGCGGATATGGCGGAAGAAACGACAATCCACATCAACGCCAGGACTGCAATGAACCCACCTTGACTGTACAGATCAAGAAATGTGCTGTGCGCCTCGAATGGGTGTGGCAGAAATTGCTGGTTGCTGACAGGGGGGCGTTCCATGTGCGGACCAGGGCCCAGCCCCAGCGATCCCGATCGAAGGCCCTTGTCCACTGCCTCGCTCCAGAGGTAAAGGCGAAGCGCCATAGTGTCCTCGGTTGCTTGACCGCCCTTGTCCTTCGTAAGGCTCTTGGCGAACGCTTCGGCGCTGTCGAACCCGGTGACGACATAGGGGGTCATTGCCATTGCAAGCGGCAGTAAGCCGATTATGAACAAGAGGCCGATTTGGCGGGAAAGATTTGAGTTTCCACCGCCGGTCTTGAGCCACGTCCGCGTCCGCAATCCCAGGAACATCAGACCCGTCAGGATCGTGGTGTATAAGTATGTATCGCTCTTGGTCAGCCTGCCGACATAGAACGGCAGGATCAAGCCGCAGAGCCCTAAGAACCTTCCCCAGCGGTTGGTCGCGGTCGTTGCAAGGTGCAAGGCCAGAGGTCCAAAGAGCGCGCAGTAAAGTGCAAGCTGGTTTGGATTATCTGACCAACCGCAGAAGCGATCCCAGTACCACGGATTGACACCGGACTGGCTGATCCACCCCCAGCCAAGTGCCACTTGAATGGCAAGGCCAACATTGGCGATTGCGACAACCCACCAGGCACAATCGCGAAGATGGCGAGCGGCATCGGGCTCAGCAGCGGCCAGGCAGGTGACACTAGCAAGCAAGAGATAGGCTAGCAGGTCGTGCAGTAACGGGGACAGATACAGGACGGTGGTCAGGTACCCAACGATAATGCCCAGGCCCAGAGCAAGTGCCATAAGTGCCCAAAAGCCCGCGAGCTTGGCGAAGACGGGCGAGGCTTCCATGCGGCCGCCGCCAAGGATACGTCCAATCGAGAGCAGTATCCAAAGCACGAGGAATGTTTCGCCGTAACCGGTGTGCACTATGGGTACGGTGAGTTGTGTCGCGTACGACATCACCACACCGCAGGCCAAGAGCACATTTCGGACTACCATCTGCGGCGTCCAGGCGAAGGCGAGCTAAGGTCACATGATGTCGCCACTTTCGCGCGGTTGCGCCTTTTGCAAATGAGCGGACCAATTTCTCCAATGTCAGACATGATAGTGATGCGCCGTCTGATTGAAATCCGCGTCCCTTTCAGGACCAATGACGAGGGACCTCGCCTGTGCTGCGTGAAATCTTTCGCGCACTTGCTGTGCTATAACTTCGGCAGCGGTTGCGAGGCCGCTTGGATCCAAGCTTTCGACGCAAATCGTGGGAAGTCGGTGTGATTCAAGGTGCTCGACCACGAGATTGACGTGATCAATATGATCGAGACTGCTCTGTAGATCGACTTCGAGAAGCTGTTGAATGATGCCAAGGTTACGCCGGCGTTCCCGAAGGCGCGCCTCTAGAACTTCTCTCGGCGCCTGTAATCGGATGAGCAGGTCCGGTTTAGGCGCTAAGTCAAGAGCGCGCGCCAAGCTCTCACGATCGGTTATGCCGCTGAGTAAAATGAGTGAGCAGACGGATTGAACCATTCCCTGATCAAAAATTGAAATAACGTCATCGGACGCCTGAGCTATACTCCAAGCCCGGATAAGAACTTCTAGATGCCACTTCAGACGAATGGCCCACAATTCGTTCCTAGGCGGAAACATTCCAAGCATCTCCGCAGCCAGAGATCGCTGTCCAGTCCACCTCAAATACAAACTCGAAAATAACTTTAAGGCGGCTCTTTTGAGCGGATGCCGGCGATCCCCGATTTGTAATACGACGGTGTATCCCTGAATTTTCAGAAGGCGCATCAACTCAGACGCCAAGGTCGTCTTGCCGGCAGCAGAAGGCCCGAATAACTCTAGGATCATTGTTCAACCCAAACCAAGAGATAGCCCTTTCACCAGGGATATTATATCCATCTTCTGAAGCGAGTGCCTGCATTCGAGAAAGCATGTACTATTTCGCGCTCGACGGCTTGTTTTCGTCTTTTCTCGGAACCCCGCACATACAGAGAATGAAACTCCACATATGCCGCGAAGATATCACGATGTGTGCCGGAGTTGAGCACGTCGTCGAGTATGTCATACTCAGCGCCTTCAACATCGAGCTTTAGAATGACAATGTCGTATAGATCACGCTTTGCTCGAATCATCTGTGACAGTGAAAACGTTTCGACAAGATCCGGCGCAAACCTCTCTGACTGATACAGACTTCCATTGTGGTCCGCGACAATCGAGCAACCTTCGTGAGTGGGCTCCGCCCGGTCCGCGGGGGGGCCAAATAGTTCGACTTGACCGTCCCTGACGCTGGCCGCCTTGCCGATGATCTCAATATTTATTTCCCCAGTGCACAAAGCGCGAAGATACGAAAAGCAATTTTTGTTGGGTTCGATCAGGACGTAGTCATAGTGGTCTGGCGTAAAGTACTGAGAAAAGAACTTATAACCTTGGCCAATGTTCGAGCCGCAATCGATAAACAAGCCGCGACTTCGCTTTGCCACCTTTAGGCTAGTCAATGCTTGCCGTGCATCGGCCGCAACACGACGACGAAGCCATTGAAACCTAAGCGGTTCGCTTAGCGACAAGGCCGAGAGCTGAAGGAATCGTCCAAGCCCATCAGTTCGCAAAACGTCCACTGATTGCCGTGTCTTTCCGATGAACTTTGTCGTCAATCCCTCTGCGGCCATGAGCATCCATCGACTCCATTTTATTGGTTTGCTAGCGCAACTGACCCGCCATCACGGCTTCACGCACATGTCTGATCGCCCAGATTAATCCGGGATGAATCCCTAACCGGGAGCGGATGTAGATCGCTTGACAAACGCTCAGGAAAACCGCCGTCGCGCTGGTGACGATGGCTGCCCCAACAGCTCCATTCAACGCGATACCTACGATGCAACCAAGGACATTAACGAGTGCCGCGACAGACATCAGTATAGCCGCGGCGCGCTCGTGGCCTGTCATCGTCAAGAGTTGCTGCTGCGGCCCTACTGCCGCCGCGAATAGCTGTCCCACTATCAGAATCCGAGCTATCAGCGCGCCGGAGGTGAATTCACCTCCAAACGCACGCAACACCGGTTCGGTAAGCACGAGCAGTGGAAGCGCCAGCGCCACGCCGCCCGCAAAGGACAATATTGTGGCTCTTGCGAATAGTGCCTGGAGTCCCGTCAAATCCTTACGCGCGAACAGGCGCGAGATAGCCGGGGCGAAAGCGGTGCTCACCGCAACACGTGGTAGAGTGAGAAGCAACGAGATGTTCGATCCGACCCCGAATATCCCGGCCCCCTTTATGAAGCCGATTTTTCCGAGCAGCACCACAGCCGTCCGGTTCATCAGAACGTCCACGAATGTCATGATCATGATGGGAAGAAGCGAAGGCCACCAATCCTTGAAGGCATAGGTCGGCGGCGCGGCACTTAGGCCAGCGGGCCACAGGCGCCAGACGCTGACACCCGTTATGAAGGCTGCGGTGGCTGAACTGATCAGCAGCATCCACATCACCGCCGTCGCGTCCAACCGCCACGGCGTGAAATAAGCTGCGAGGCCGAGCAGGGCGAGCATAAGTCCGTCACGGACAATTCGCTCGGGCAGGAGTGCGGAAATAACACCCCCAAAGGCGCGCACGACGCCTGCGCCGGTGAGATAGATTGTGATTAGCGGAAGCGTCGCCAAGCCGATTAACACACTGATGGCAAGCTCCGGTTCCAGATGGTGAGGCCACTCCACCACGATCAGCGCGCCAACCGCCGCGATCAGAATTGCCAATATGATGCAGGCTTTGGATCCAAAACGGATGAACCCGAGGGCCATCGGAAATTGGTTCGTTGCCTCATATGCTGGCACGAACCGCAATACGGCCACGTGAAAACCGAGAGTCGAGCCATAAGACAAAAGCGTGATCCAGGCGAACACGTAGGTGTAGGTTCCAAAGCTCGCCGCGCCCACCAGACGGGCGATCGCGATCTGGGTTACGAAGGTCAACCCGGCACCCGCCGCGTAAATAAACAAGGCCCAAACGCTTGCGTGAGACAGGCGTCGGGTTAAACCATGACTGCCGGTCCCTTCTTTGGCAGCCAGCTGCTGCCCAGGTGGCTCGAAACCCCTCTTGCAGCTATCGCGTTTTAGCTCAAAGTCGTCAGTCGCCAGATCATCGAAAACGGACGTTGCCGCGATTGCGTGCTGGCGTTCCAACTGCATCGTTTCCTTCACCGATTTTCTGGATTCCTCCTCCATCCGCTTTTCCGTTCCTCCCACTTCCCGACAAAGGTCGATCGGGAATTTCCCGCGGTGCATCCGTGAGGCAAGCACGGTAACGTCAACTCCGGGCAAGTCTTCATCCATTCGATGGATGCAAAACATTGCGCGTTCTGGAAGCCTCGCTTCCGCACGTACGCCTTCGGGTTGCTGACTTCCGAGCCGCGCCCAATCGCGCGCATCGCGAGCCAACGGTAGTTTGAACCTTGGCAAAGCGGTTACGAACACCGGACAAGAGAAGACGAAAGCGAAAGTGAGCCGATGATCGAGGATTTGAAGATGGCTCGCGCCGTATCGAACGCACCCATCACTGAACCTGTCAATTACGACGACGAGGTCGCGAGCTATGAGCTTGCAACCAAACAGAAGTACCAAGATCCAAGCATTGCGAGTTGGTACCTGAAGGGGTATGAGGGCCGCTTGAAGCTCTCCAGCTTGGCATCGTACATCATCGCCCGAAGAGAGCAGCGCTGCATCGGCAAGGCGCTGGAGAGATGCAGTCCGCGTCCGTCTCGGCTGCTGGATGTCCCTTGTGGAACCGGGAAGCTGGCTCAGGTGCTGAGCCAGCAAGGTCGCGAGGTTCTCGCCGCGGACATCTCAATGGAAATGATGGTTTTGGCAAAGACCTCGTACGAAGGTCAGCCGGGTTTTCGAGGATTCATCCGGTGCGATGTGACAAAGCTTCCGTTCGCCGACGAGAGCTTTGACACGGTAGTCTGTCTCCGGCTCATCCATCTTATTCCGCCCCATCTCAGACGAGACATTATCAATGAACTGGCGCGCATTTCCAGCTATCGGCTAATCGTATCCTACGGTCTGACAACTCGTTTCCAGCGAATACGTCTGAAGCTGCGAAAGATGATTACCGGAGGGATTTCCGCACCCCATCCCGTGAGACTTGACGTTGCGCGACAGGATTTCGAAGAAGTCGGGCTCGCCCTGACGGACTCCTTCAGCGTTCTCCCACTGCTATCCTGCGAACGGCTGTTCGTCCTTGAGAAGGTAAAGGCTTGACGTGCCGGTTTGAAGGCCTTTCGATAGCGCACCGCCATCACGGCACCAGGCCGCCGGTGGTTGTTAAAGACTGATACACACTGCTTCGCCTAATGCGCCGGTGGTCCGAAGCCGAGCACCCAGGCCGTTCTCACGATAATGATCGAACCTCAACAACTGCAGACCGCACTCCGTGGCATAGGCCAGGCCTAGCGCAATCCACAGAATGGCTGATAGAGGGGGGCCGCCAGCGCATTCCTTCCCATTGATCAACGAATCTCTCAATGGGTGCATGTATGTGATTTGGCGCTAATGTATCCCTCGACTACGACGACGCAGGGGGCGGGTGCCGAATCACTTGAAGGAAAGCGCATGACAACTCTCCACTACACGTCAGGCGGATCGGGCGCCGACATCGCAACAGCCGGATTCAATCTGGCTGACGTTTCATCCGTTGACCAGCTCAACGCACTGCCGTCCGGCATGAAAGGCTTGGTCTGGCTCAACGAGGTCAACGGGGCGTCCTCGTCTTTTATCCAGAAAGTCACGCCCTTCATCGGCAATTCGAAGGTATTTGGCTTCTTCCTTGTTGACGAGCCAGACCCGACCGGCAAGTGGGGTACTTACGCCAGCGCCGCCAATCTGATGGCAGAATCCGACTGGATCCATTCACATTTGCCAGGCGCCAAGACCTATATCACGATGATGAGCTTGGGGACGTCGGCGAACCCGGATTTTTCGAATACCTACAATCCCGCCAACACGCATATCGACTACTACGGGGTGGATGCCTATCCTGTGCGAACGGGAGGCGTGGTCGACTACAACATGATCGACCGATACGTCGCTGCCGCCAACGCAGCGGGCATCCCGGTGAGCCAGATGATTCCAGGCTACCAAGCGTTTGGCGGCGGCAACTATAAAACCGACACGGGTGGCCAATATGTGGTGCCCACCGCAGCTCAAGAACAGACCATGATGGACCACTTTGCCAAGCTGGTTCCGTCACCCGCCTTCGACTACGCGTATGCTTGGGGCTCCCAGCAAGGCGATACGGCTCTTGGAGACTCGGCGGCATTAAAGGCTTTTTTCTTGCAACATAACCAAAGCGGCGCAAGCATCCCTGCGACCAGCGATGCTATGCCGTCCAGCACAGTGCCTCCGGCCAGCACGCTACCGCCGGCCAACTCTTTGCCCCCAACCAGCACCCTGCCGTCGACCGGCACCGTGCCGTCGACCAGCGATCATGTTTTCCACGGCACCGGCCGTGCCGATGTACTTTACGGCACAACGGGCGCCGACACGATGATCGGCCGTGGCTACAACGACACCTATTATGTGAACAACACCGGCGACAAGGTGGTGGAACTGCAAGGCAGTGGCAACGATACCGTACGGGCATCGGTGAGCTATGCGCTTTCGGCCGGCTCGGAGATCGAGCATCTCGCGACCACAAGCCGGTCCGGCACCACCGCCATCAATCTCACGGGAAATGAATTCTCTCAAACCATCGAGGGCAATGCTGGCAACAATGTCATCAAAGGCGGGGGCGGGCGAGATGTCCTGACCGGAGGTGGGGGCAAGGATGTCTTCATCTTCCATTCTGCCCTCAAGGCCGGCAACGTCGACAAGATTACCGACTTCGATGTGACCCAGGACAAGATCCACCTCGACCATACCGTGTTTGCAGGGCTTCACGTCGGCACGCTTCCCTCCGCAGCGTTCCACACCGGAAGGAGTGCACATGCTACCACCGACCACATTGTCTACAACAGTTTGACCGGCGCACTCTCCTTCGACAGCGACGGCTCGCACGGCGCACATCAGATTCAGTTCGCCACTCTTTCTCCGCACTTGTCATTGTCGGCGTCTTCTTTCATCGTAACGTAAGCTTGGGAAAACGTCCGGGCCTCATCAAAGGCCCGACGGTATCATTCGTTGACCATTGGTCACCGAAATCCGAATATCTTTATCTAGACCTTGGAACCAGACCATCGAGTTTGGCGTCAAACACCGGGTTCGACAACGAAGTCCACAGCATCAAGCTGTGCTTGAACTATAAATTCGATTGGTCACATGGCCTGCCTTCAAGCGGCAGCGACAGCGACATGCTTGGTGGGTGGTGGCGATGGCACGCTTGGGAGCGCGGCGTCGACGCTCGCCGGGCCAAGGTAGCGATGGGCGTCCTACCGCCAAGCACACGAAACCACTTCGCCAAGGATCTGGTCTGCCGATCTAACTCGATGCGGCTATGGATGCGATCGTGGCGAACAAGCCTGTGGCAGTTGATGTCGCTGAGGTGAACGATCGCGTTTTTCTCAACAACTCATCGATTGGCATCTATCCCTTTTTTGTTGCAAAACGCTGTTGAGCAGGAGCGGCGCGGGTTTGGAAAACTTGCAGCCATTGTTCCGGCTCTTGCAAGAACGGTGAGGTCTGCATCCCGTGGCGCAGCGTCAGGCTCCAGTTGAACACCTTGATCGCCGAGGGAAATGGCGACGCAGAACGACAGGAACGAGAATAGCACGCCGGCATAGGCTTGACTGGCCGGAGACGAACATGTGGTGGCCCCATACCAGGAAGCCGAACACGGCGATTGCCATTGAGGACAGGGCGACGGCCTTATAGCCGAACAGCGGCCGCCGGCTGAAACAGGGCAGCACCTCGGAGACCACTCCCATGCCGGGCAGGATCATGATGTAGATGGCAGGCAGTACGTCGTCATAGCTCTGGCGGCCATCATTTCATGGAGACGAAAGTTGGCGATGATGTCATCGCTTACGCGCTGCCAAAAAGCTGATGTCCAATGGCGCGCGATCCCTCCATCCTGATTGTCGGAGCCGGCCCGACAGGCCTGAAATGGCTAGGCGCGGCGTTGTATCCTGGATCATCGACCGCAAGGACGGACCGACACCGCTCGCCAAGGCGATCGATATTCTGGAAACCCAGCGACGTCGCCGCCAGGCTGCTGGCCAATGGCCTGAAAATCGGCGGAGCCTGTTTTCACGCCAACGGCCAATCCCTCGGACGGATTGATTTCTCGGTTCTGCCTCGTCGTTACAATTTTCTGCTGTCGCTGCCGCAGAGGGACACAGAAACCGTAATGGCCGCGCGGTTGGCGGAATTTGGGATCTGCGGTCGGATGGCGCAATACGCGGATTGGCCTGCGGGAAACCGGTGACGCTTCCGCAGCGCGGATCGACACACCCCACGGCCAAAGCGAAGAAAGTTTCGACTATGTCTTCGGAGCCGATGGCGCGCAAAGCGCGGTGCGCCAAGCCATGGCCGTGGAGTTCGAAGGATATACGCATCGCAGGCAATGGAGCATCGCCGATGCCGACATCGACGAATGGCCATACGAACTAGCCGCCACGCATTCCTGCATCGTTGTATTGATGAGGCTGTCAGGCGGTCCAGGCCGCGTTGAGGGTGAGAGACGCCTCGAACACCCGCGTCCCACCCTTCTCACGCATTTTAAGGGTTATCTTGACGAGATCGCGATCCGGCATTTCATCGCGAGCAATGTCATGCAAGATGCGAACTGCTTCCGCTCTTGCCTGCTCTGGGGATTCGAACAGCTGGCCAACCTCGTCCGAGACCAGGCCGTCGCCGTTATAAAGATCGAAATAGTAACGTTTCATTCATGGAAGCCTCAGCGTTCTAAATACATCGACATGCGAATGGTTCCCCGTGCGCACTAGCATTTGCACGAAAACTGGCGCAGCCTGTCAAATGGTAGCTTTTGTCATCTTCCGATGGTCTAGGGTTCGGCTTCCCGACACACAGGCGATCGGCTTCCCACTTCGATCGCCCCGAGGCCGCCATGCTGGAACCCCTTTATCTGCAACTTGGTCAGCATGACGATCTATCGAACGAAGAGAAGGCTGTGCTCGCCGAGACGGTCACCTTTGGAAGAGATTTTGAAAAGGGCCAGGACCTCGTCTCGACAGGATCGCGGCCAGCCTACAGCACGATGCTGCTCGACGGCCTGGCGGCACGCTACAAAGTGCTCGAGGATGGTGGCCGGCAGTTCACCTCCTTGCAGGTGCCTGGCGACTTCGTCGACCTCCACGCCTTCCTGCTCCGGACGATGGACCACGGCATCGTTGCGCTCTCGCCTTGCCGTGTCATGTTCGCGGACCATAGCAAATTGAGGACAATTACCGAACGGGCGCCGCACCTGACCCGCCTGTTGTGGCTCGACACACTGGTCGATGGCGCCATTCACCGCGAATGGATCGTGGCAATGGGCAGGCGCTCCAAGACTTCGCATCTCGCCCATCTCATATGCGAACTCTTCGTTCGCCTGCAGGTGGTCAAGCGCACCAGCGGCATGAGCTTCGACCTGCCCCTTTCGCAAGCGGAGATGGCCGATGTGCTGGGTCTGTCGGTTGTGCATATGAACCGGGTGATCGGATCCCTGAAAAAGACCAAGGTCATCACCTGGGTGAACCACACGGTTACCATTCTGGATTGGGATCAGCTTGCAGAGCTTGCCGAGTTCGATCCTACCTATCTAAGCATGAACAACGAACCCAGGTGAGCGACTTGCTTCAAGTCGCCGCGCTGCTTGCCTCGTCTAATGGTGCCCACTGACAGGCAACGTTGCGGGACGTATCGGCATGTCCTCCAAGCTCACCATATGTGGAACCGGCCTGCTAAAGGCGCACAATGGCCGCAAGTTTCAAACGCCTGCGCTGGCCTTCCGCATAGGCAAGGGCGATGGACTCGAGCTCGAACTGACGGCAAACCTGTTGGTCGTCTCCGACCACGCGGACGAACCATTCGCCATACGCTTCGACGACCTCAATGCGCGGCTCAACGGCGGCGCCGCTGGGTTCGAACTCTTCGTAGTTTTCGCGTTGGGGATGGGCCACGCCTTCCTCCTGATCTGGCGAGAACATCAGCGTCCCATCGAACGAAGGTCCGGTCATTTAAATTTGATGGACCTGTAGTCTGCCGAATGTGCCGTGCTCCGTCCTCACGGCGGCGACTTTTGGCAGTCCTTCGCCTTCATCCTGGAACCAACCCCTTTTTGATGAAGTTCGACCCGGTGAAGGGACGAATTTCTCAGGGAGATTTTCGTATGAAACAGTTCCCATCACCAGCATGCTGTTGATCGGGCTTGGCTGTTGATCGGGCTTGGCTGTGGAACGGCAATGGCTCAACAACAGTCGGAAAGCCAGCGGGGAGCAGATACAAACTGCGCCGCCGGGGCGGCTACCCGCAAGACCGGGGCCAAGGCCGGTGAGTAGGCCCAAGGCAAGCCCGGCGCTACCATGGTCCAGCAGGCCCAAGGCAAGACTCTACGCAGCATAAGACTTCGACCGCTTCGATCAACAATGTGACGGTCGAACAGAAAACCCAAATCACCCAGATGATCAAAGAGACGAAAGTCGAGCCCGTAGCCAATGTCGATTTCGAGGTTTCCGTAGGCATCGAGGTGCCGCGTCACAAGATCAGGCTGCATCGCTTGCGGGCTCGCATCGTCAAGATTGTCCCAGCTTATGAGACATAGGAGTATTTCGTGCTCGCCGACGGCCGGATCGTCATCGTCGACCCGGATACATTTAGATCGTGCTCATTTTGATCTAGCATGATACCCGCAGCCCGTCTTGCCCGCAACATGAAGGGCTGGGTTATTGCCATCCGGCGATCACGGGCAATCACCGATGAAAGGACGAGCCGGCGTGGCTTTCGGTTGGAGCATTCGGGCGTTTGGGATACAGAGGGCCAACACCCAGACCGACCTTCACCGCAAGACGCCAGGATAGGCATCGCCTTTCAACAAGCCAGCGAGATGGGCAGCGTTGGAAGCAGCCATTTCGATCGCGGCGGCAACCTTTTCCGGCGTTTCAGGCAGGTCGACATAATTGACATCGCCCATGGCCTCGCCGACCCAGTAGATTCCACTGTTGGCGGGAATGGTGAAGCCGACATCGTTCAGGGCTTGGAAGCATGCAGCGTGGCAGTGATGCGCCCCATCCTCATTGCCGACAATGGCCACCAGAGCAACCTTTCCGGCCGCCGGCATGCGCCCTTGGCCATCGGTTTCGTCCAAGAACGCATCCATGCGCTCCAGCACGCGCTTGGCAACGCTCGAGGGCTGACCGAGCCAGATCGGCAACCCCAGCACGAAAATATCGGCTGCCAGAATCTTCCGCCTGAGTTTCGGCCAGTCGTCGCCCTTGCCCATGTCTGAAAGCACACCGGCCTTGATATCATGATCGAGCGAACGCACGATCTCGCCCTTGACCCCATGCGGTACCAGCGCCGCCAGAAGGTCGGCAAGCAGGCGGTCGGTGGAGGATTTCTCCTTGTCGTCGGAGGCTTTGAGAGAGCAATTGAGGGCGAAGGCTGTCAGCTGCATTTGAACGTCCTTGACTGTTTCGAGGGCCCCCCGATCAATCGGCGTTGTTGCCTTCGCGACGGGATCACATGGCAGTCAACGCCATCTTGAAAGACTTGTTCCGGAAGAGAAAGGCAGCGGGCTCGGTGCTGTTTCTCGCGGCACGCCTTATACGAGAAGAAATATCTACCGGGATGCGGACGTCACGCGCCAGACTGTGTTTCCGACATCGTCCGCTATCAACAGCGCCCCCGCCTTGTCGACGGCAACTCCGACGGGCCGCCCATGCGCCTTGTTGTCGTTGTCGAGAAAACCGGTGACGACATCCTGCGGCTTGCCCTGCGGATGGCCGTCCTTGAACGCTACGAAGACGACTTTGTAGCCATTGAAGTGCTTGCGGTTCCAGCTGCCATGCTCGCCGACAAAGGCGCCGTTGCGATAGGGGTCCGGCAGGTCGGTTCCGGTGTAGAACACCAGGCCCAAAGGTGCGACATGGGAACTCAGGGCATAGTCCGGAGGGATAGCTTTCGCCACCAGATCCGGCCTCTGCGGCATCACGCGCGGATCGACATGCTGGCCGTAATAGCTGTAGGGCCAGCCATAGAACGCACCGTCCTTGACCGATGTCATGTAATCGGGAACCAGATTGGGACCAAGCTCGTCACGCTCGTTGATGACCGCCCACAGCGCCCCGCTCCGCGGCTCCCAGCTCAGCCCGTTGGGATTGCGCAGCCCGCTCGCGAAAATGCGATAGCGCCCGGTGGCCCGGTCGACCTCCCAGATCGCGGCCCGGTCCTTCTCGGCCTGGATGCCGTTCTCGGTGATATTGCTGTTGGAGCCGATCCCGACATAAAGCAGCGACCCGTCAGGACTGGCGACAAGGGATTTGGTCCAATGGTGGTCGATCGGCCCACCAGGCAACGGTGTGAGTACGGTGCCGGGGGCGGTGATCTTGGTGTCGCCCGTGGTGTAGGGGTAACGCACGATGGCGTCGGTGTTGGCGACGTAGAGATCGTCGCCGACCAGGGCCACGCCGAAGGGCGAATTGAGATGATCGAGGAATATGTCCTGGACATCGGGCATGCCATCGCCGTTCGTGTCGCGCAGCAAGGTGACGCGGTTGCTTCCTTCATTGCCCCCGCCCGAAGTCGCCATGGACTCGATCCAGCCCATGATCAGGTCTTTCGGACGCTTGATCGCAGCACCGGGCGGCGCCACGGACTCGACCACGAGAATGTCTCCGTTCGGAAGTGTGTAGAGCGAGCGCGGATGCTTCAGTCCTTTCGCGAAGGCTTTGATCTGCAGGCCCTTGGCGACCGTCGGCGTCTCATCCTGTTTCCACCCGATGATCGAAGCGACGTGCATCGGCGGAATAAGATACTGAGCCAATTCAGGCAGTGTCGGGTTCGCTCCGACCTGATCACCTGCACCCGGCTCATTATTGCTGCACGCCGGCAGTGTGAGGAGCAATCCGCACAGCAGACCGAGACCAGCCGCGCGTTGGACATATCGGCTGGAAAACACCGTGGCGCTCATTCGACCACCTCCACTCGATTGCGGCCGGAACTCCATCCCAGCACACACACGAGGAGCAGGACGATCACGGTCGCGACTGACAGGGTGAGCCCTGTCGGCATTACCGAGGTCCAGGCATCGCGGCTATGCACCAGCGCGTTGAAGAACGCTATGACGAGCACGACGAGGGTGCCGAGAAGTGAGGGCCACGCAGACCTTGCCGCACCGGAAAGTCGACCGGTGAACAAATCGACAAGGGCCGCTAGAGCCGCAAGCACGCCCACGACCAGGCCGGCGAAGAGCAACCAGGCGGAAAAATCCGCCCACATCATTTCCGCGCTTCGCCAATAGGTCACATCGGTCATCAGCGTGCCGATGAAACACGCATTGGCTACTGCCATCGGCGTTTTATAGAACGGGCCGCTTGGCCACCACCGAGTTGGATTGCATCCTGGCCATGGAATCTCCACCTCTGAAAGCTGGACCTGTCTTCCAAACCATCTTGGGGTTGGGAGGTTCCCCAGGACGGTTTGCGATCAAGAACTCGTGAAAGCATCGCAATACGATTTCAAAGCTCAGCAAGAGCGCAAGCGATGTTCAATTTCGAGACCGCAAAGTCCGCAAGGTGATCGAGTATCGATGCAGGTCAACCGGCGGAATGCTGTGCTCCCATTCCGTGCGCGATGGTCCGGTCATCAGATAGGCCGACCTTGGCTCGACGACGATCGTCCGGCGATCCCATTTGGCGCCGCTCTTTCGGCGGAACCGGAAGATGCAAGGCGCCAGCAACGAGACGCCGACTACATCTTCGAAATGAGGCTTGTCTTGATGCCAGCCAATGCCAGCGCCGGGTCGGTATTCGTTGATCAATACCTGCGCGAAGGCCTCGGCGGGCCGGCTCGCAAAGGCCGCAACCTTCACGCGTAGGGGTAGCGGAAAGTCGGGTATCGGCGGCGCCTCAAGGACCTCGCGTCTGTCATAGTCATAGCGCAGGCCTAAACCGACGACGCGCCGGTTTGCCAGATGGCCATGGAAATCGAACGCCTCGAAGGGCAGGCCTTCGAGATGCCGGGCGAGTTCCGCTTCTTCCTATGGTGTTATCAATTCCGACTGATAGACGAAGCCTTCGGGCAGATCGTCGCCGGCGCCGAAGAGATCGCGCTGGCGCAGGGTTGCGCCGGATTTTTTTGATTTGAGCGTCGACATCATGGCTAGATGGTGAAGGCCAGCCCATCAGGCAATGTCAGGAACCGAGCCACGTTTCGTCGCGAATCCTGCAACGAAGTTCGTGGCCCCAACTCTATGCCCGGCCTCCAACCTCGGAACCCGAAGTCACGAAGTAAGTTTGCTCCCGGTGCAGGAATTCCGGATCAGCCTTGCGAATACCGAGCAGGCAAAGGCGCAGGCTGCCGCCCTGTACGAGTATAATGTAGAAACCACCGAAATGGATGACCGGGCGCCGATCGGAGCCGAGTTATGCGATGCGTCCGGAAAGATATTGGGCGGCCTTTGGGACGGACGGAACTCGGGCTTTTGTTTCTCGATATGTTTTTCCTGCCCCAGCATCTGCGTAGACGGTCGCTCGGCGTGCGCCTTTTGGCCCAGGTCGAGGAGGGAGCGAGACGACGCGAGTGCAAGGGAGCTGTCGTGGAAACGAGCAGCTTCCAGACGCGCCAGTCCTACAGCCAAAGTTATGGGGAATAAGCTCGGGTCGATTTCGGAGTTGAGCAATACGCCAGGATCTTTCATCGAAAGACTTGGACGTAAACGTCAGCTAGCCGTTGCGGTCAGGTGAGCCGAGATTGGCCAACCTTGGGCGCGCGATCCGGTTAACGGCTTGCCCCTCCACCAAACGCCATTCGGAATCCAAGCCCAACGATGAAGAGACCGGCTATACGTTGTTGTCAAAGTCTCACCCGTGGCCGTGATATGATCCAGGAAGCGATGCTTCCCGTGGATTTGTCCCAAAGAATGATTGGGATAGCAGGAGCATGGCCAGTGACAGAGCGCAGCGGCAGTCGAAAAGCATGCCCAGAACTGTCTGCGATACCGATCCTGGAACTCCTTTTTGCTCAAGCGAGGGGTTGGCATTCCCTTGCGAGGCTTGACGGTACGAGTGTCGATACGCTTTGCCATGCAGCGGGCCGGGTGGGACCGGGGTGTGAAGCCGGGGAACCAATCCTGTTCTCTTTGCCACCTGATCAAGCCGATGGGGCCTGCGTGGAAAACCGACACATGGGGCATGATTGTTCCACCACGGCGGGCAGCATCGAGGACGCGCTTCTTCGACACAAAGTGGATGCGCCGCGCAACAACCACCGCGCGTTGACCTTTGCCAATTTCACTCTGGCTACTCCAGAACTTTGAGCCCGTTGGCTACCCGCTGGCGGCTTTTTTTGCCACCGGAGCATTTCGTCTGGAGTTCCGGAACAATTCGTCATCGACCCGGGTTCATCCTCTGCCAGCTGTCCCCTCAACTGCTGCCGATTAGATATCCCTGATCAGCCCACTTCTCCCCTACAAGGAAGACGTCGGTGAGGTTGAGCACTGTCTCTCAACAGAAGGAAAGGAAATCACGGACTGGATCAAATCAAGGCAAATGGCTGCAGTTCAAGGTTAAGGCCGAGGAACAATGGGGCAATCTCACCCGACGCCGGAACAGAAAGGTTCGTTTCGAGTTCATATTCAGCGCATAGGCGCTGCACGCATGCGGGTCAGTAAGGAGGAACCATCCATGGGTCTCGGCACAATTCTGATCATCGTTTTGATCCTTGCTCTGCTTGGCGGCTTCAGCGGCCTCGGCGGCGGCCCCTTCTATGGTACCGGCTACTATGGGGGCGGCGGCCTCGGTTTACTGCTGATCATTGTCATCATTCTGGTTGTCCTCGGACGTCTCTAGCTCATCAGCCAGCGATCCCTGAGCTTGCTGAAATGGAATGCAACCACAGTGGGGGCATTCCGCTAAAGGAAGGAGGTCGTTATGGCCAAGTTCCGCTTTGAGACCGTCGAATTCGGCAAGACTAAGACTTTCGACGAAAGTCTTGCCAGCGCAGACCTTGCCAGCCCCCGAGCAATCGAAATTTGATGGCGACCCCTTCAGGCTGTTCAATCAGGGTTTATCGATTTCGAACGCGTTAGCAAAAAATTCCTCACGTCTCCAAGCTGAATGTTCCCTTCGTATGCTCCAACGCAGATGGGGTGGCGAAGTTTCTTCGACGGACTTAAAATGGCTGAGCGTGAAGACTGGAAGATTTCAACACCAAGACAATGTGCAAACGGTTGATGGCGAAGGGCTCGGGAAGTCCCGCCGTGCAGCGCGATTGAAGCAGCCCTAGGATGTCCCCCTATCCAGGAGGCTATCCATCGGACTGGACCGAGGAGACTGGAGTTACCAGGCTTTGGCACACACCGGAGGCCCCGAATGACAAGCATGCGCGCCACAAGCATGCCCGTCTCACGCCTCTGCGTGAGAGAAGGCACCTTTTGCAAAGCCTGTGCGGTGCGGGCGTATGGTGTCTTGGCCAAGAGTGGCGCGCCGGGTCGAGCGCTATAAGACCGAAGGCCGGGCTGGCATGACGGACTGTTCCTCGCGGCCTGCCCTTATGCCACAGGTCATCGTCGCATTACGGGACTAGAAAACCCCGAGAAGATTGATAAACCGCTGTTTGCAATGGAACATTAGCCTTCGCGAATGGTTTGTTTGAGGAGCGCTCATATGAAGCGGCGCGCACTCAAACCGCACGAGGTACGTCATGTTCTATAAGCTCCTTGCTACCACCGCACTCGCCACGTTCATCGCATCCGGTGCCTATGCAGGCAATGTGATATCTGCTGCAACCGCTGCCCAAAATGTTGCTGTCCAAGCTATTCCTGATGGCAAGCTGGTCTCGAAGTTCATGGGAGTGGAAGTCTACAATGGCACCGGCGACAATGCCGAAGATATCGGCGAAGTAAATGACATCCTCCTATCGAAGGACGGCACAGCTAAGTTTCTGATCATCGGCGTCGGTGGCTTTCTCAAGGTTGGTGAAAAAAATGTCGCTTACGACTTCGATAAGGCCCGGTGGGCCGAAAAGAACGGCAAGCGATGGTTGGTCATCAGCGCGACTAAGGAGGAACTGACGGCCCTGCCCGCATTCGACACAAAGGCATACGATGCCTCCCTTTCGACCGCTTCGACCAAGCCCGCGACGCCGACCGTGACGCCGGCGCCGGCGACCTCGGCACCAACGGTCGATAGGACGACACTCACTGAAATGCCGATCGACAAAATCCGCGCTGAGGATCTGATTGGCACAACTGTCTATGGTGCCGACGATGCGAATGTGGGCAAGATCGGGGATGTGGTGCTGACCGGTGACAAGAAGATTGATGCGGTCATTATCGACGTCGGCGGATTCCTCGGCATCGGCGCCAAGGAGGTGGCTGTCGGCTTTGAGAAACTCAAATTCATGACAGACAAGGACGGTAATAAATATCTCTACACAAATTTCACCAAAGACCAACTTACGGCGCAGACCGCGTACGACAAGGGCACCTATGTGCAGTCGCGGGATAAACAGCGCCTGATCGTCAAGTGAGTTCGTCAAGGCGAGCC
This sequence comes from Mesorhizobium sp. M7D.F.Ca.US.004.01.2.1, assembly GCF_003997785.1. Classification (NCBI taxonomy): domain Bacteria; kingdom Pseudomonadati; phylum Pseudomonadota; class Alphaproteobacteria; order Hyphomicrobiales; family Phyllobacteriaceae; genus Mesorhizobium; species Mesorhizobium sp. M7D.F.Ca.US.004.01.2.1. The sequence continues at coordinate 111,622 of NZ_RZRQ01000002.1, forward strand.
CGCGAACTTTGGTTTGCGGGCTCATCTCGATTCGATTTCAGCGTCTAAGTTGAGCGGTTCGAATCGGCAGACGAGTGATCAGCGGAACGAGATACCAAAGGACAGCAAGCTTCCTCCAACCAAGATGGCGCCCACCCTGCCAATTCCCTACTATGGAAGCGGCACCGTGACCGCCACGTAAAAGTCAGTCGCCACGCCGAGCAGGATCGGCGCAAGCGCGGCTGCTATGAAGGCAGCGGCTGCTTTTCTGATTGGCACTGATACGACATGAAGTTCAGATACTGTAATTGGCTTTATCAAGCGCGGCTTAAGCCGACAGCGGACGGAAGCAAATCACAGGATTCGAAAACGGTCGTCGGAACGAAACGCCCCTCAAGCAATTGTTACTTCGTCTCAGCGTTTTATTAGGAGGAGCTCATGGGACGCGGTATCTTGCTATGGTTGCTCGGGGTTCCGATCCCCATCATCATTCTGATCATGCTCTTTGCCCGTTAGGGGGTGGAAATGCAAACGATCCTTTCACCGACCGACGTCTCGCCGGTCACCGAATCTTCGTCATCGGCTGGATCGAGCGCCTCCGCCACAACCTTCGCGATTTCGACCGCTGCCTGGCTTGTCGTGGTGCAGTGGCTATCAGCGGGTGTCGGCGGCTATCTTACCGGTCGACTGCGCACCAAATGGGTGAACGTCCACACCGACGAAGTCTACTTTCGTGACACCGCTCACGGCTTCCTCGCCTGGGCCTTGGCAACGTTACTGGTTGCCGGTGTTCTCGGCACGGCTCTTTCCTCAGCGCTGGGTTCGGGTGTGCAAGCAACTTCCACCGTGGCCCCTGGCGCCGCGGTGGGACCTCCTCAGCAGCGAGCAGCGTGGCACCCCTAACTGATAATTTTCTCGGCTATTTTGTCGATACGCTGTTTCGGCCAACAGATACCGGAACAGTAGCCGCAGCTGGCCAAAACGATGCATCAGCCATCGGACAAGCAACACGCATCTTAATCACCAGCTCCGCAAGCGGCCAGGTCTCAGCTGACGATAAAACCTACCTGACGCGACTGGTCGCTTCCCGCACTGGTCTGTCGGAGACGGATGCGAAGACCAGGGTCGACACTGTTCTTGCCAACCTTGAGGCTGAAAGAAACAAGGCCAAAGCAACCGCCGACACTGTCCGGAAAGCCAGCGCCAGTTTCGCGCTGCTGGGCGCCCTGTCGTTAGTGATTGGGGCGTTCATAGCAAGCGTTGCTGCAGCGGTAGGTGGGATGCAGAGAGACGAGGAGGAGGCACTGTTTGCTCGCAGCAACGACGTTCAGCATCCGGAATCCTCAACTGTCACCTCGACACCGGACATAACCGCGGCGAAGTCATCATCTCGCGCATGGGTTTGGTCGGCGGAGTTAGGACGCGATCACTAGGAAGCTTGACCGCGGCGAGGAGAAGCGTGCGAGCCCCGGCAGGATTTCGACGGCTCGCTGCGCACCGCCAATCGTCGGCTCTCTTCCATCCGAACTAGAAATTAGGTGGATAGCTGAAAGATCATCACCGTAGCTGCAGCCGCCATGATAGCTGTCGCAACCCATCCCGTCAGCCGCATTGCCAGTGGCACGGTTGTCTTGCCCATCACATCCCGTCGAGCCGTCATCAGCATCATAACTGCCATCACGGGCACAGCCACCATGCCGTTGATCACTGCGCTCCAGTAGAGCGCCTTGATGGGATTGATCGGCGTGAAGTTGAGACAGGTACCGGCCAGCGTCGCTATCGCAATTGTCGCGTAGAACGCCTTAGCCGCCAGCGGCTCGCGTTCGAGGCCTACAGGCCATTTGCGCGCCTCACCAAGGGCATAGCCGGCCGAGCCTGCCAAAACCGGAATGGCAAGCAGCCCCGTTCCGATAACACCGAGCGCGAAGACAGCAAATGCAAACTCACCGGCGACGGGACGCAATGCTTCAGCCGCTTGGCCGGTTGTTTCAATATTTGTGATGCCCTTGGCGTGAAGGGTCGCGCCGGCTGTGATCATAATCGCGAGGGCGACCAGGTTGGAAAACGCCATACCGACATAAGTATCCAGGCGGATGCGATGAATTGCATGCTGCGCCTGCGCTGGCGCCTTCTTGAGCGGCTTGCGGCCAGGCTTGGCCTTTTCGTCCTCCACCTCTTGGGAGGCCTGCCAGAAGAACAAATATGGACTGATTGTGGTGCCGAAAATCGCGACAACGGCTGTCCAAAACGACGCGTCAGCCGAGAACCGCGGGATGAGCAGACCTTTTGCCACTTCCTCCCAAGGGACCTGAACGAACATCACCGTGCCGAAATAGGCGAACAGTGAGACCGTTAGCCATTTGAGTATCGAAACGTAGCGGTGGTATTTCAGAATGACCTGGAGCCCGACCGACATGACCCCGAAGACAACAACGTAAAGTACAGCCGGGCCGCCAACGATAAGCTTCAAGGCGTCTCCCATGGCTCCGAGGTCAGCTCCGATATTGATGGTGTTGGCTATAAGGAGCAGGGCAACGACCGCCTGAAGCAGCCAGTTGGGGTAATAGGCTCGCATGTTGCCGGCGATGCCTCGCCCCGTCGTGCGGCCGATGCGTGCGCTGATCTCCTGGATTAACGACATGAGAGGGTAACTGAACAGCATCGTCCACGTCAGGGCGAAACCGAATTGCGCGCCGGCCTGTGAATACGTGGCGATGCCGCTTGGATCGTCGTCGGAAGCTCCGGTGATAAGGCCGGGGCCAAGCACATCGAGCAACCTAGGCTTGGCGCGACCGAATCCAGGCTTCGTAATTTTCGTGGTCAAGTCTCGCGTTCCCAAGATGCCCTCAGTCCGTCAACGACCTGACCAGAAAAAGGCTCCAGCGCTAGAATCATTATAGTAGGATTTGCTAAAAGAATGGCACGGGAGGTCGGCCTCGGTGAATGGTGGATCATTGAATGGCGGAAGAGCATCCCGTTTCAATGCGCACAAAAAAGCACGGATCAATGCGTTGCAGTCTTGAGCATCCTGCTCGAAGCGGGATCGCCCGTGCAGAGCATATTGGCCAAGCAGATGGACCGCAAAGAGCCAGACGGGTACTACCGCAGTTGCGATCAGACCGAGCAGGTGCGATGGAAATCCGTTTCCGTGCTGCCTCAGAAACTTATCAACATAGTCGCAAGTCGGGGAACGCAGGCGTTGCGTTCAATCAGACCTGGTTTGGATTGGCGGGGAAGGCCCAGGTTCCGGCAGCGCATCGTTCTCGGCCGGATCGAAGGCGCCATGACGGCGATCGCCAAAGCCAGCGTTCCCGGCTTCTCATTCGCCCACATGAACTCATCTGGCGATCCGCCGACGGCATGAACACACCAATAGCCGGCGGTGCCTAATGCCCAGCTTGTCGTCGTATTCGTCTTCTCGTCTCAGCCCGGGGGACGAGTCTCAAATATTATGCGGATAGGGAACTCCCGGCTTCTCTCCGGGTTAGAAAATGCCCCAACGGGTCATTTCAAACAAGGAGGACACAACGATGGCAACCACCAAGAAGGCAAGTGCCAAGACCAAGGGCCTTGAGGATCTGTTCCTCGATGGGCTCAAGGATATCTACTATGCTGAGAAGAAAATTCTGAAGGCCTTGCCGAAGATGGCCAAGAACGCGGATGACGAGCAGGTCACCGCGGCCTTCGAAAAGCACCTTGCGGAAACCGAAGGCCAGGTAGAACGGCTCGAGGAGGTTTTCGAAATCCTCGGCGCGCCTGCGCGCGGCAAGACCTGCCCCGCCATCGACGGCATTCTGGAGGAAGGATCGGAAATACTCGATGAGTATAAAGGATCGACGTCCCTGGATGCCGGGCTCGTCGGCGCGGCGCAGGCTGTCGAGCATTACGAGATCGCTCGCTACGGCACGTTGATTGCTTGGGCCACCACCCTTGGCAAGGATAACGTGGTTGAATTGCTAAACGCGACCCTCGAGGAAGAGAAAGCTACCGACGAGGCCCTGACGTCACTGGGTGAAGGCGGGGTGAACGACCGGGCGGCCGAACTGCAAGCAGCTTGAATTGCGGCCGGTTTTTCCATGGCTCCGGCGTGGCCGCCGGAGCCATTTTTCTTCTATGGCCGGATCGCTACGCGGAGAGAATCCCTACTATCGAATGACCTTCAACACATTAGTGGCCAGGCTAACAAGCGTTGAACCTCTTGGGCTATGAAGTCCCTGATTGAATCGGTCGCGATATCTGCAGCTTCACACTGATCCGATGGGAAGGATCAGGTACGCGCGGCGCTGCAAACATACGCTGGCTGGAAATCTCTCATCTTTCTAAAATCTGTTCGAACCTGCACTGCCTGGGGGCCTTGTCGGGGCGCCATCGCTTTCGAAGTCATGCGGCGAGCTTTGCTGAATCCATCCCATTGTAGTCGGCCCAGGTCACGGTCTTTTTCATGACTTGAAGGCACCATCAAGCTTGAAGCGAAGATCGTAATGCAGCCGCATGGCCGCATGTTTCTGAATCCGAAGTCGGCTAGATTTGGCGATCGAGCGTTCGCCGCAGGAGGGGTCCATGGCTGGAAAGTCATCAGAGATCCAATAATTACTCGCCTGCGCTAAGCCGTCCAGTTGAGGAGCGAAGTAGCTTCGCCGCAGCAATTAGCTTCGTGCGGCTGCCGCCATACCTGTTGATTAGCTCGTGGACTTGGGTTGTGGTAATGCCGTTCTGCCGTGCAAGTTGCCTAACCACATAAGCTTCACTGCCCGAAATTCGGTCCCGGTCGCGAGGATAAAGGTTTGCCGCATCGGCCGTCATGCGTAGTCTCCCGTGCTCACGCTATATCTTCGCCAACGCAAGAGTTGCTATTTAGTTGCCGCTCATGTGCACGCTGACGGTACGTCTGGTGCGCGCAAGCTGGGAGCATCTGCGGTTGCATTTTTTCCCGCCGATGGAACTTTCGGCCGGCGCAAATCTTCGTTTGCCGAAGGTGTCCTCGACCCTCGAGGTGGCCGGCGAGGGTTATGTAAAGAGGTGTTCCCCGATGCCCTCAACCTCAATACGCAAAACCGAATATGATCCTGACAAGCGAGTCCTGTCTGTGTGGTTTGTGGCCAGCGGCAAACGGTATGAGTTTGAGGGCGTGCCGCCTGAAATCTTTGCCGAGTTCCGTTCCGCTTTTGCCAAGGGCCGCTATTTCAACGAACATATTCGCAATCGCTTCCGATATCGTCTGGCCGATAACAATTCTGGATGATCTGCTCGGAGCACCAGTTCGCCGGTTTGCGGCTTGGTTTTCGGCCATTTAAGGTGAGCGCAACCGACAGGCAGTAAGTTTTTCAGTCGTCATGATTGGCTTTCGCAAGGGCTTCGGCCTCATGGACTAGACTCGGCCAGGAACCATGGCCTCCTCGCTTGGACGACTCCAGCCGGGCGGGTCTGTTCTAAGTCATGCGAACCAATTTGGCCTGGCTCGGGCTTCCATGTTTCTCTTTAATCGGAGTCGCTAGCGCACCTCATCTCGAAGAGCCGTCGTCGTGCGCGCAACGGGCGTCCAGTCAGTAATCGCATCGGCATCGACGGTGATCAAACCGCCAGCCTTCAAGGTGACCTTTTGGGATTCTGCATCGATTCGACTGACCTTCCCTCTGAGCTCAAGTTCGTCGCCCGGTTCGGTCCTCTTTGGTGCTGGCATCGAATGGGGAAAGGCATAGGACGGAATGCTGACACTTGCTCGCGCACCATCTAGCATTCTAAGCACGGTCACGGTTATCGCAACTTCGTCGCCTATGCTGATGTCCGTAACTTTCCAAGCCATAAAGAGACTCTGGGGCGGAAATCCTAGTCGTCAAGGGACTGCTAATATTCCGTCGGTGAACTGCAACAAAAAGCTTATCCGCCCGTTTTCACACGCCAGGTCACACTGGCTACTCCAGACCTACTCCCGCCGGCTGAAGGTCGGCGGGTCTTTTGATAGCGCGGAGAAGCGATGCACGCGTTCCTTTCTCCAGTCCATGTGAGGTCCGATTTGCCAGGCTCGCGCCAACGGATCGAACACGTTGAAGGAGCCGCCGACGAACTCCTCAAATGGGCAAAACGTGGCCCCAGATGGCACAAGGCGATGACCCTTTGCAGTTCTGCTTTGGAGGGCGATCCCATTGATCCGCAGATAATACGAAAGGCCTTCGCGGCTGCAGCTAAGGAAGCACAGATGTTGCTCCCTTCCGATTAGGTCGCTTTGCCTGATATCGGCAGCTGCGTTTTGCACCTGCGGCGCGACGTCCCGCAAACCTGGCGGATCGTGCCTGCTGATCAGCCCGAATGCCGGTCAGCCCGCGTTGCGGGTCTCAACGTTTGGCCGGTTCACTTGCCGCAACGGCGGCGTGCGGTTGCGGAGTGTTTGGAACGTTTGAGCCGGCTGAAGCTTTCTTTCCCGAAGCAGCCTCTCCTCTTAGAGACGGTGGGCAAAAATGTCAGCAGCAGGATTCGTGTTGGTCTATTTTTTGGGCTTTTCGGTCGAGATTTTTTCGCAGGTATTGTCCCGCTGCTCACATGCCTTTTGATTTTCAATGTTGTGTTCAGGCACAACCCAAACCGCTAGCAGCGGATTGCTGCTGGCCGTCGCTTGTGTCGCTGAGTCAAACCGGATGCGCGGGGATCAGGACTGCGCCACCTTCGCTGCAGGACTTCCGGAGCGGCAGTAGGTTCCTCTACCCATGATATCGGATCGTTAATCCGACGATGCGACCATCGCCCCAGTCCTGCTGGTGACGACGCGAAACAGGGCGCCGGGAAATCAAGCCATACCGGCCAAGAGATCGATGAATAAATCGGCAAAGCCCTCGAAGCCTTCATGCACGGCGTCGCATTGTGGGTGTCTCGCCTCCTCTGATGGACAAGGCGATGCGGCTTGCTCCTGCTACCCCCTCGGCTCTACAGCTCACGCATTCACAGGAGCGACCGCATCGCGGGAAGAACGGGACCAAGGAGCGCCATTTGGTCCCGCGAAATCGTGGAACCACCGCGCTTCGAACAAGCTTCAATCGTTGTCGCCGTTCTAGGCAACCTCAGTGCCACATTCTCTCCCTGAGCCATTTGAGAAATCTGTTTTCAGCGATTGTCCGGCGGACTCTAGCGGCAGCCCATTGCCCTCTTATCGTGGTCCCGACATGGCAACTGCAGACGATGTCGTGCAATTCCCAGTCAGACAGTTCGAAGAAGCGCTTTGCTTCGCCATAGGTGTCATCCTTCAGGCCGACCGCACGCAGTACCGGATCCTCGAAGGCCACTGTGATTGGTGAGCCCTCACTGCGTGCTGCGTCGCGGGCTTGCCCCTTCAGATGCTCAGTGCCAGTCAGCGCTCCCAAGCGTCGCTCGGGATGTTCGTCTAGCAACTTTGCCCAGCGCTCGATGCGCTGTTGCCGGGTCATGATCGGGTATGTCGACAAGGGTTCCACTTCTGCGATTATCTGCAGTTGGCTTAGGGTTTGGTGTTTCATGATCGGCTCCTTTTGATCGAAGTCCCTTCTCACAAAAATTATCGCACCACGACGCGCCGACAAGGCCGGGTAGGGCCGCTTCTCGACGGACAATCGCGATTGCCAAATTTTGACGAGTATTGCGCATTGCTCCGCCGCTGCCGACGCTCGAACCGTACAGATCAGGGGTGATCGATCCCGCTAACCAGCCGAAGGCTTCCCTGTTGAACCTGATCGATGGCAAGGAGTAGTGAGGCTAGCGTCGGCGACACCTCGGGTTCGACCGTCAGCCCAAAGAGCTTCTGTACGGGACGACGATTGTCCTCTTTGCGTATCAACTCTCGAAGAGAGTCAGCGACGGTGTTGTGACCGGCCTTGTCGCGCTTTGTCATCACGCTATCCCCTAGTCCTTCCCCGTAATTCACTAGCCGAAAAAGGGTTCCATACTGGGTCAGAATATTTAGTAGAAATTTCTGAGCGAGGACCAGATACGTTCCTCAGTTCGACCAAATAGGCGCGAGCGGGACAATCGCCAGACGTCGAGCGGATGCCCCGGCCGTCCCCTCCCCAAGAGATTGCGGTCTCACGAAAGAGCCTTGAAAAACCTGGTCTTCGGCTCTGTCGTGCACCAGTTCCAAGTACAGCCAGGCGCTTGTGGTCATTGTACTAATGGCCGGGCCAAACTCACCCTGTAGCCGGCGTTTCTGGAACGGCGCCAACGACTGGAGGCGCTGTCCGGCATGCATGGACGCCAACCTGCTGAGAGCTCAGACTCCGCACCTTCACCGACATCGATCGCCTCGCGCAGCATCCGTTCGGCATGGACTGGCTATCGGGGCGTCTCTGTCATCGGGCAGTAGGGGGTTAATGCCCTGCAAACTCGTATGATCTATCTGTGAGTATCGGGACGATACCATTCACTTCGGCCGGTAACGTATCGGGCCGCACATCGTCGACCGAGAAGTTTACGACCGATGATGCGGCGCAGAAGGCAGCTCGACAGCCTTCGGCGCCGCCGACATCAGCTCCCGCCATTGATCGCGATGCGTTTCGCCTGCGACTGCGCTTTCGCCGTCTTTGGCAGCGTGACCGTCAGGACGCCGTTTTTGAAGCGAGCATCGGCCTTGTCTTCCTCGACTTCGTGGCCGAGCGGAACGCGGCGTTCGAAGCGGCCGTAGAAGCGCTCTGAGAACTGCCGATCCTTGTCCTCCGTCTCAGAACGCTTTTCGCCCTTCAGCGTGAGCACGCCGTCGTCGAGCAGGACTTCTATGTCCTTCTCCTCCATGCCGGGCACCTCGGCCGTGACGCGGATTTCCTTCTCGCCATCGGAGATCTCGACGCGGGGCCAGCGACCACCATTGGCGGAGAACCTACTCAGCGCCGGCAATCCTCCGTCGAAGCCACGGAAGACATCGTCGAAGAGGCGGTTCACCTCCCGGTGCAGCGACAGGAACGGATCGCGTTCGTCGTCCCCGAACGGGCTGGGAACCTGGCTGCGTTCCCGGCCAAAAGGAATGAGATCACGTACACTCATTTTGCGTCTCCTTTCGTCGTCTTTGTCATTCACCCTTTCGGGCAAAGCAGCGCCGGACGCTCTCGTCCGGCTGCGATGAGCCTTGATCCGGATCGCTTCAGGCAGCGTGCTTTTCAGCCGTCGCCCTCGCAGCGTTGGGCTCGATCCTGGGCTCAGCGTCGACGCTTCCGATCTCGATCCGGCGCGGCTTCATCTCTTCTGGAATCTCCCGCTGGAGATCGATCGTCAGCAAGCCGTTCGCAAGGCCGGCGCTTGTTACCTTGACATGGTCGGCCAATTCGAAGCGACGCTCGAACGGCCGCCCGGCAATGCCACGATGCAGATAGTCGCCATTATCCTCCCCGGCTTTTTCGCCGGCGACGACGAGCATGTTGGGTTCATGCACGATGCTCAATTCGTCCTGACTGAAGCCGGCCACTGCCATGGTGATGCGGTAAGAGTCCTCGCCGGTCCTGGCGATATCATAGGGCGGCCAATTGTCGATGCTTGGCGTCCGGCTCGCGTTCTCGAGCAGGTCGAAGACGCGGTCGAAGCCGATGCTCGACCGATAGAGCGGGGAAAAGTCGAATGCGGTTCTCATAGCCATATCCTCCATTGGGTGAGCAACATGGGGTACGAGGAGCGCCAAGGATGCAGCTCCCTGACCTTGCCGGCCCTTCGGGCGCCGGCGAAATCGATTTGGGAATTCGATCGCCGAGCGTCAAGAGGGTTTCCACACATGAATCGCGCTACCGGAACATCCTTCTTGTGATGCGCATTATCCTGCCACCGGCAGCGTCAGTGTCCGCTCTTCACCGATGCTTGCAGACCGACGACCAGGAGATCGATCATGCCTTTGACAAGGGAAGAAGTCATATTGGTTCTTGGGCCATCCGATGAAACGCTCGTTGCCGAGATCATAGCGACCGGCGCTTCTCTTGAGGAGCTGCGGGAGGCCTGGGCATGGCTCAATGAAGACGAGGCTCTCATGGGTGAAGGACGGCGTTTGCCCGGGACGCGCGTCGCGAGCCTGATCGATCTGCTGGATACAGAGGACGAAGAATGAAGTTGGACCTTGTCGGTGATCCCGACACTTGCCGGGTGTCTTGACACTCGGGAAAGCGAACCATCTCGATACTAGACCTGCGCCGATGGCGCCGGTTGCTTACTCGCAAAAAGACGACGAAACAAACGGTGGAGGTAATGGATGACGTCCGGTTCCCCGATCCTGTTATCCTCAAATTTCCACCGCATCGCGTACTGTCGCCAGCGAGGCGCTGGAATGCCTGGATCAGCAGTGGCCCCGAATGGGCGCGCGGGCGTAGCTGGCGCGCGGCCGAGCGCGCCTGCCGCTGGCATAACGCGCGCGACGCACGAAAGGCGTTTCCGAACGCTGCGGGGCGGGCCGGTCTGATTGCTGCGGAAGCGCGTGCCCGGCGCAAGTTCCGCTCGATGGGTTTGGTCGAGGGCTTGCGGTCCGAGGTGACAATCAGTGGATGGCGATCACGCCCTCGACGGCGCGCCATTCCGAGGGCTTGATCAGTCGATGGTGGGCGACACGCACGGAATGCAGCGCGCCTTCCAGTTCGCGCTCCCAATAGTCGAGAAAGCCCTTCAGCTCGGGAAACTCTGGCGCGAGATCGTATTCCTGCCAGACATAGAGCTGCAGCAGGCTCGGATGATCCGGTAGATGGTAATGGATTTCCGCCGTCGTCAGGTCATAACCATCCATCTGCAGGCGGAATTCCCTGCTGACCGCAGTGACCATAGGCTTCTCCTTCGGTTGCGATGTCACGCATCCAACCTGTCGAAGCCGTGCCCAAACTCGCCTTGATGCCGACGAGCGTGCACTGCTGTCAAGTCTGCACAACGCGTCCATGATTTGGTCGAAAGAGACTGGCCGTTCCGCCCCCGGTGGGCGGCGCAGCGCTGGAACGGATTTCACGGCGCAGGCATGGGAGGCCCAGGACGACAGAATGGCGCGCTTTTCGTGAAGGTCGAGCGTCTCGTCCTTCAGCACGTCATCCGGATGTTCAAAATGTTTTGCCTGCATCAGCAGGCGGTCAAGCGCGAGAGAGGGAATAATCGGCGAGACCTTCTGTCGGTTCATCGGTGGCCTCCGTCTGCAAAACACTCCGCGATGGGCTCAGATTTGGGCTGTCCGAGGGCAGCACCAGGCTTGGATAATTTTGTTGGATCGCCGCGAAATTTCAAGCAGGAAAATGCCGCGCGTGATCGAAATAGCCACACGATAACAGGCTGTTGGCACTCTCATGCCGTGAGTGCTAAAATTTTCGCGCCGACCTCTTGAAACCGGAGAACCACAAAACTAGGTCGATATGCGCGCTATGCCTGCTGAAGGATCGCCGCACCTTGCATGGGGCCGATATTGCCGGTCCCGTGCAAAGGAGCCTCAAAATCTGTTTGCCATGAGGAGAACGACATGGCGTTCCGTCCATTGCATGACCGTATCCTGGTCCGCCGCATCGAAGCCGAGGAAAAGACGGCCGGCGGCATCATCATACCCGACACTGCCAAGGAAAAGCCGCAGGAAGGCGAGGTCATCGCCGCCGGTCCTGGCGCGCGTGACGACAGCGGCCAGTTGCAGCCGCTCGACGTCAAGGTCGGCGACCGCATTCTGTTCGGCAAATGGTCCGGCAGCGAGATCAAGCTCGACGGCGACGACCTCGTCATCATGAAGGAAAGCGACGTGATGGGCGTGATCGAACAGACCGCCACGCTGAAGAAAGCGGCCTGACCAAATTCAGGTCCAAGCTAAACCAGTCAGTGAAGCTGCCTATTGAAGGAGTGAACCGATGGCTGCCAAGGAAGTGAAGTTCCATTCCGACGCGCGTGAGAAGATGCTGCGCGGCGTCGACATTCTGGCCAATGCGGTGAAGGTGACGCTCGGCCCCAAGGGCCGCAACGTCGTTATCGACAAGTCGTTCGGCGCGCCGCGCATCACCAAGGACGGCGTCACCGTCGCCAAGGAGATCGAGCTGGAGGACAAGTTCGAGAACATGGGCGCGCAAATGGTCCGCCAGGTCGCCTCCAAGACCAGCGACATCGCCGGCGACGGTACCACCACCGCCACGGTTCTCGCACAGGCGATCGTGCGCGAAGGCGCCAAGGCCGTGGCGTCGGGCATGAACCCGATGGATCTGAAGCGCGGTATCGACAAAGCGGTGGATGCGGTGGTCGCCGAGCTGAAAACCAATGCCCGCAAGATCACGAAGAACGACGAGATCGCCCAGGTCGGTACCATTTCGGCCAATGGAGACGCCGAGATAGGCCGCTTCCTCGCGGAGGCCATGCAGAAGGTCGGCAACGAAGGCGTCATCACCGTCGAGGAAGCCAAGACCGCAGAGACCGAACTTGAAGTCGTCGAAGGCATGCAGTTCGACCGCGGCTATCTCTCTCCCTACTTCATCACCAACCAGGACAAGATGCGGGTCGAACTGGAAGAGCCCTATGTGCTGATCCACGAGAAGAAGCTTTCCAACCTCCAGGCCCTGCTGCCGGTGCTGGAAGCGGTCGTGCAATCGTCCAAGCCACTGCTGATTATCGCCGACGACGTCGAAGGCGAGGCGCTCGCCACGCTCGTCGTCAACAGGCTGCGCGGCGGGCTCAAGGTCGCGGCCGTCAAAGCCCCTGGCTTCGGCGATCGACGCAAGGCCATGCTGGAGGACATCGCCATCCTGACCGGTGGTACGGCAATCTCGGAAGATCTGGGCATCAAGCTTGAGAACGTTACGCTAGAGATGCTTGGCCGCGCCAAGAAGGTTGTCGTCGAAAAGGAGAACACAACCATCGTCGACGGCGCCGGCCGCAAGGAGGAGATCCAGGGCCGCGTGGCCCAGATCAAGGCCCAGATCGAGGAGACCACCTCGGATTATGACCGCGAGAAGCTGCAGGAGCGGCTGGCCAAGCTCGCAGGCGGTGTTGCCGTCGTCCGCGTCGGCGGCTCGACCGAAGTTGAGGTCAAGGAGCGCAAGGATCGCGTGGACGATGCCATGCATGCCACCCGCGCAGCGGTCGAGGAAGGTATTCTGCCAGGCGGTGGCGTTGCGCTCTTGAGGGCAGTGCAGGCGCTTGACGGCGTCCAGGTGGACAATTCCGATCAGAGGTTTGGCGTCGACATCGTGCGCAAGGCAATCGAAGCGCCGGTTCGCCAGATCGCCGAGAACGCTGGTGCGGAAGGGTCGATCATCGTCGGCAAGCTGCGTGAGAAGGCGGAGTTCTCCTATGGCTGGAACGCACAGACCGGCGACTATGGCGATCTCTTCACCCAGGGCGTGATCGATCCGGCCAAGGTGGTTCGCACCGCACTACAGGACGCCGCTTCCATCGCCGGCCTGCTTATCACCACGGAGGCAATGGTGGCCGAAAAGCCGAAGAAGGAAGCGCCGGTTCCTGCCATGCCGGGCGGCGGCGGAATGGACTTCTGACAAAGCATGAACCAGGCGTGCCCGCCACTTCCGGCGGGCGCGGCCTATCGTTAGTTCAACCACGATTGGGTGTTGCAATGAATATGATGAGCAGC
>NZ_RZRQ01000300.1:0-7268 GCF_003997785.1 Mesorhizobium sp. M7D.F.Ca.US.004.01.2.1
CTCATGGACGAAATGGCTGCCACCACCGAGACTCGTTTCGTCATCATCACCCACAATCCAATCACCATGGCGCGCATGAATCGGCTGTTCGGCGTGACCATGGCCGAGCAGGGCGTCAGCCAGTTGGTCTCGGTCGACCTACAGGCGGCCGAAGCGATGCGCGAGGCAAGCTGATCCAGGTCGCGCTGCCTGCGAATGGGCCGCGCCGGAGCATTTCCAGAAAAGTGTAAACGGCTTTCCGCCCGGCAAAACAAACAGTCAGAGGGGCGGACTGTGTTTGTGCGAATGATGTTTGGCCGAGGACCAGACGAAATAGAGTGATCCCAATTTCAGCACAGGCACTCTGCGATCCCGCTCGCGATCACGCAGTTCGCGGTAGGTCTTCACCTTCAGCGTGCCCGGACTCGAGGACAAGCTCAGCCTTTGCGCCGCGAGATCCAGTGCACACAGATCACGGCCACGAGGCCGCATGCCATGCCGATGCAATCGGCGACCCAGTCGAACACATCCAGGTCGCGCGCTATCAGCGCCGTGCCCTGGAGGACCTCGATCGCTGCTCCGACCAGGGCGAGGAAGATGATCACCTGCGCTTTGCGATCGGGCCAGCCAAGCCCTCCAAGGAAGGTCAGGACGGCAAAGGCGCTGGCGTGGTTCAGCTTGTCGTAGTGGAAGCCGACGTCGATGCCGAATTCCTTGAGACGGGGTACCGGCAGCAGCGCAAGCACAAGAACAGCGATGAGCGTAACGAGAAAAGCGACCCGTTCGGCGACTGAATAAAATCTCATCTTGCTCCAACAACACTCTGTGCACGACTGCCGGGAAGGCCGAAACCGGCTTGGTGCGAAAGCCGGCCCTAAAAATAGGTTCGCGGCGCGACAAGGTTCTTCTCCTGGCGAATATAAAAACAATAGAAGCCAAACGCTGCAGCGAACCACATGAAAGCCTCACCCATAGCCAGCCGGTTGTTTGAATTGGTAAGGATGGTTATGGCGAAGAAGACCAGTGTTGAGATGTAGCAGGACCAAGCGGCCGGAGCGATAAGCTTGGCCCGCATGGCCATCAGAACCTGCCGGGACGACCAGGTGTAGAGAAAGGCAAAGAACGCCAGTCCGACCACACCATAGCGCACGGCAATCTCCAGATAACCGTTGTGGAAGACGTTGAAGATCATGGGATGATAGGTTCTGTGCTCCCATTCGGTCAGCCAGCTCGAACTGGCTCCGAAGATCGGGTGGCGTTTCCAGATCTCGATCGCATCCGCCCACAGCATCAGCCGTTCCTTGGCTGCAAGCGGAACCGTATCGCTCGCGATGGCGCGGTCGAAGGCCGGGAGGACGCCATGCCTCAAGACATCCGGAACCAAGGCTTTGACGAAGATCATGGTGTCGCTGGCGGTGGACGAGAACACGTTGTGTGTTGCGACGATGCAGGCCGCCACGATGGCCAGCACGCCAGCCGAAACCAGCAGTTCGCGGCGATGGCCTCTCGCCAGGGTCATGACCGCCAACAAGAGCAGGGCGAGCGCAAGCGCAAGCCAGACACCCTTTGACCGCATCTCAATGATGTTGACGAGGGCAAACAGCAGGACGGCTACCGACAGCGCCCAATGCAGGTTCTTGGTTGCTTTCCTCAGGTCCGTTCTTTGGGCCGTGTACGCCATGAATTGCAGCGCGCAAAGGAAGATGAAACCGGCCGCCACCGACGCGTGGATGGGATTGTTGAAAAGCCGCGGGGTCGGTTGGATGCCTTGAAACATGTCCGAATAGAAGGTGTCCGCCGCCAGGAAGACAAGACTGAGGATCATGAACCAGAGCACGAGCCGCGCGGGCTGCCTGACAAACAGCAGAAACGCGAAGCCGGTCGTCGCGTAGAACAACGGAAACATGTAAATGCCTTCGGAGCCACCCAACTGGTGGGTACCGAAATAGACGATCGCCAGTCGGATGAAGACATAGAGCGACCAACCCATGCACAGACCGCCGACCCAACCGATCAGCGGTTTGCTGTAGGTCCATAAATCCACCCTGAACCAGCGGACGACTGCGACCAAGGCCAGCGCCAGGCCCGCATAGCGGTAGGTGTCGGCCTCGCGCCAGACCGAGGAGACCAAAGCGAGAATGGCGAATGACGCCAGCAACAGAAGCAGGGTGTTGCGCGGCGCGTCGTCCTTGGCGTAGTCCGGGATTTCTCGCGGTAAAGGGGGCCGCAGCAGGACGTGATGCAGGCGGCGCAGCTCGTCGCTGGCCCGCAACACCCCGGCACTTAGCCGGCTCGGCCCGCCAAACCTTGCGGATTTGTAGCTCCCCGAGGGGCCGGCTATGCCGGAAATCTTGCTGCTGGCGGCGAAGCCAAGCACGTTTTGGCGAACCGAATAGACCTTCAGGCCGGTATCCCAAAAGCGTTCGAGTGCGACGTCCCATGGCATCTTCATTACGGCGAGCGCCGACAACAGCCCCTGCGCCCCCTCCCGCGTCACAAGATAGGCGGCGGCCGAGCCTTGCGGGCCATGCAGTGCGCGACCGATCTCGTCGCCTTCCGTCGTCTCGACGGCACGCATGAAGAAGCTCATGCGATGGTTGGTCAGCTTGATGACGTCGAAATCCGGCACCGCCGCGATGATGGCCTCGATGCGTCGCATGGTGTTTTCGCTGAAGAGGACGTCGTCCTCGACAATCAGGCCATGGGCGCTGCCACCGGCCAGGAACGTTTCCAGCGCCTGGATATGGCTGCGATAACAGGCATATTCGCCGGGCAGAATGTCACGCCCGCTCAGCTTGCGCGCGGCTGGAAGATCGATCTCCGTCCAGTCTTTTTTGGCGAGGGCGTGGCCGTCGACGGCGGCAATGCGCTGCAAGGTGAGGCCCGCCGCTTCGGCGCTGGCGAGCAATTCGCTCCAGCGACCGGTCTCGCGAACGAGGTTGATGGCGAAGATAGGAAGGTTCATCGAAGGTCCATGTTGAGCCGCCACCCACCGGTCGACCTATGTATGGAAAGAGAGAGATGTTCAAGGTGACACTGTCCAGATCACGCAAGTGGTGACCGAATTTGCCGCGGCGGCGTTGGCAGTCGAATTATTAGCCGATCGGCTTCATGGAAGATCGCAAAGGTATTCTCGCGTCCTCTTGGCCGAAATAAACCGCGGCGGGATGGCTGGGGCGCCAGGATTCGAACCTGGGAATGTCGGTACCAAAAACCGATGCCTTACCACTTGGCGACGCCCCAATTGCCGTCAGAGTCGCTTGTGCGGCGCGTTATTAGCAGAGCAGCCGAAAAGCACAATCCTTATGAGCAATGGTCAGAACGTCCAATTGGGCAGCCAACGCAGTTGCCGCCAGAGGGCGTGCGTGCGGGCTATTCGGACCACACCGCCATCTCGTTGCCGGCCGGATCGACGAAGTGGAAGCGCCGGCCGCCGGGGAACGCGAAGATCGGCTTGACGATCGTGCCGCCGGCGCTTTCGACAGCGCCGAGGGTTGCTTCCAGATCCCTACTGTAGAGCACAGGCAGCGGCTTGGCGGGCGCCTCCTCGGCGTCGGCCTGGAAGCCTCCGTCCAGACCTTCGGCAAAGGCCGAATAGGTCGGCCCATAGTCGGTGAACGACCAGGCAAAGGCAGTGCTGTAGAAAGCCTTGAGCCGATCGAGCGTTCCGCCTGTCGCCGGCAGTTCCAGATAGTCGAGTTTCCCTGGCAGTTTCATGTAGCACCTACTTTGTTCATGTTATGTTCTATACCAGAAGCGCCAAAATGGCAAGTCTTTTTGCCGCATCCCTGGACACGGCTTTTGCTTAATCGATTGTAGGGGTCGCACGGCTTTGCCGACGCCTTGCCTTTCGCACTGCAGCATCATATCGCTCGACAGTCGGACGCGGCGGAACTTTCCGTTTCGCCAATCTTTCCAATCTCCTGCAACCGGAGAGCAAAGCATGACCAAATGGGTTTTCACCTTTGGCGATGGCGCGGCGGAAGGCCGTGCCGGCGACAAGAATCTGCTGGGCGGCAAGGGCGCCAACCTGGCCGAGATGTGCAGCCTGGGCCTGCCGGTGCCGCCGGGCTTCACCATCACCACCGAGGTCTGCAATGCCTATTATGCCAATGGCCGTACCTATCCGGACGGGTTGGAAGCCGATGTCGCGGTTGCGCTCGATCATATCGGACACCTGAGCGGGCGTCGGTTCGGCGACCCGTCGAAACTGCTGCTGGTGTCGGTGCGTTCGGGGGCCCGCGCCTCGATGCCCGGCATGATGGACACCGTGCTCAATCTCGGGCTGAACGACGAGACGGTCGAGGCGCTGGCCGCCGATTCCGGCGATGCGCGCTTTGCCTATGACAGCTACCGCCGCTTCATCCAGATGTATTCCGATGTCGTCATGGGCCTCGACCATGAGGTCTTCGAGGAAATCTTGGAGGACCAGAAGGGCGGGCTTGGGCATGAGCTCGACACCGAACTGACGGCGCTCGAATGGCAGGGCGTCATCGCGCTCTACAAGGCCAAGGTCGAGGAAGAACTCGGCAAGCCGTTTCCACAGGATCCGCACGAGCAGCTGTGGGGCGCGATCGGCGCCGTGTTCTCGAGCTGGATGAACAATCGCGCCATCACCTACCGGCGCTTGCACGATATTCCCGAAAGCTGGGGCACGGCGGTCAATGTCCAGGCCATGGTGTTCGGCAATATGGGCGAAACCTCGGCCACCGGCGTTGCCTTCACCCGCAACCCGTCGACCGGCGAAAAGATGCTCTATGGCGAGTTCCTGGTGAACGCGCAGGGCGAAGACGTCGTTGCCGGCATCCGTACGCCGCAGAACATCACCGAGGCGGCGCGCATTGCTGCGGGCTCGGACAAACCATCGCTGCAGAAGCTGATGCCGGACGCGTTCCAGTCCTTCGTCTCCATCTCCGACAGCTTGGAAAAGCACTACCGCGACATGCAGGATCTCGAATTCACCATCGAGCGCGGCAAATTGTGGATGCTGCAGACCCGCTCCGGCAAGCGCACCGCCAAGGCGGCGTTGAAAATTGCCGTCGAGATGGCGCGGGACGGACTGATCACGAAAGAGGAAGCGGTCGCTCGCATCGATCCGGCCTCGCTCGACCAGCTGCTGCATCCGACCATCGATTCCAAGGCAGCGCGCGACGTCATCGGCATCGGCCTGCCGGCCTCGCCCGGTGCCGCCACCGGCGAGATCGTCTTTTCCTCCGGCGACGCCGAGGAATTGAAGACGCAAGGCCGCAAGGCGATCCTGGTGCGCATCGAGACCAGCCCCGAGGACATTCACGGCATGCATGCGGCCGAAGGCATCTTGACCACGCGCGGCGGCATGACCAGCCACGCCGCGGTGGTGGCGCGCGGCATGGGCAAGCCTTGCGTGTCGGGCGCCGGCTCGCTGCGTGTCGACTACAAGGCCGGCACGCTGATGGCGATGGGATCGACCTTCCGCAAGGGCGACATCGTCACCATCGATGGCAGCAACGGCCAGATCTTGAAGGGCGCCGTATCGATGCTGCAGCCGGAACTTTCCGGCGATTTCGCGGCCATCATGGAATGGGCCGACGCGGTGCGCCGCATGAAGGTGCGCACCAATGCCGAAACGCCGCTCGACGCGCGCATGGCGCGCTCCTTCGGCGCCGAAGGCATCGGGCTGTGCCGCACCGAGCACATGTTCTTCGACGGCGAGCGCATCGTCGCCATGCGCGAGATGATCCTGGCCGACACCGAAAAGGACCGGCGCACAGCACTCGCCAAGCTCTTGCCGATGCAGCGTTCGGACTTCCTCGAACTGTTCGAGATCATGGCCGGCCTGCCGGTGACGATCCGGCTGCTCGACCCGCCGCTGCACGAATTCCTGCCAAAGACCGAAGGTGAAGTGGCAGAAGTCGCCGCCGCCATGAATGTCTCGCCCGATAAGCTCAGGCAGCGCACCGAGGCCCTGCACGAGTTCAACCCGATGCTCGGCCATCGCGGCTGCCGGCTGGCCGTCTCCTATCCTGAAATCGCCGAGATGCAGGCCCGCGCCATTTTCGAGGCGGCCGTCGAGGCCGGCAGGAAGGCCGGCGCGCTGGTGGTTCCCGAGATTATGGTGCCGCTGGTCGGCCTGGTGAAGGAGCTCGACTACGTCAAGGCGCGCATCGATGCGGTCGCCAAGAGCGTCATGGAGGAAACCGGCGTCAAGATCGACTATCTGACTGGAACCATGATTGAGCTCCCCCGCGCGGCGATCCGCGCCCATGTCATCGCCGCTACGGCCGAGTTCTTCTCCTTCGGCACCAACGACCTGACCCAGACGACCTTCGGCATTTCGCGCGACGATGCGGCCTCGTTCCTGGAGACCTACCGCCAGAAGGGCATCATCGATCAGGATCCGTTCGTCTCGCTCGATATCGACGGCGTCGGCGAACTGGTGCGCATGGCTGCCGAAAAAGGCAGGGCGACGCGGCCCGACATCAAGCTCGGCATTTGCGGCGAACATGGCGGGGACCCGGCCTCGATCCGCTTTTGCGAAGAGGTTGGCCTCGACTACGTGTCCTGCTCGCCCTATCGCGTGCCGATCGCCAGGCTGGCGGCCGCGCAGGCAGCGGTGCTGGTCGCGAAGGCCGGCCGCGGATAGAAGTCCATCCCGGCTGAGCTTACCGTTTTGTAAAACAAGTCACGCGAACGTGCTGGCGGGTTTGCATAATCTCGACAATTTTTCCGCCCAATTTGCGGACACCCCGCCAATTGCTCCTGGAAACAGATGTTGCAGAGTTCACCCGCGCCGTTCCACTCGATCCTGGTCATTCAAACGAAGTTCATAGGAGATCTCGTCCTCGCCTCGGCGCTTGCACAAAATTTGCGGCTCGAATTTCCCGGCGCCAGGCTCGTGTTTCTGTGTGAGGCTGGCTTCGAGAGCTTCGTGATCGCCCATGGCATCGCTTCCGAGGTGGTCACGTTCAGGCGCGCCCGCATGCGCGGCACCCCCCTGGAGCGCGGGAAAGAGCTTTACGCCATGGTGCGGGCGTTGCGCCGCTTCCGCTTCGACCTGACGATCGACCTGACCGATTCGAAGACGTCGCGCATTGTCAGCGGGCTGGTCAACGCAAAGACCCGCGTCGGCTACAATCCTTCCGAAAGACCCTTGCGTATGCTGGAGCGGCAGCCCGCCAATGTCTTTGCCAGGCCCTACGGCTTTGATGGCCAGCATTTTCTGTACCGTTACCTGTCGCCGCTCGAAGCGCTCGGCATCGACCTTCGCACGGTGATTCCGAGCCTTCAGCCGCTGCCGTTGGAAACGGCGA
>NZ_RZRQ01000301.1:0-7246 GCF_003997785.1 Mesorhizobium sp. M7D.F.Ca.US.004.01.2.1
GTCGAGAACCCGCGTGAGACGCTGAATGAGATTTGGCGCGTGCTGTCGCCGGCCGGCCGGGTGGTCATTGTCGTGCCCAACCGGCGTGGTGTCTGGGCGCGCTTCGAGCACACGCCGTTTGGCAATGGCCGGCCTTTCTCGCGTGGCCAGCTCACCGAATTGCTGCGTGAGGCGAATTTCACGCCCGCCGCCTGGTCCGATGCGCTGTTCTTTCCGCCATCGCGGCGCCGTTTCATGATGCGGTTCCACAATGTGCTGGAACGCGCCGGCCGGCGACTGTGGCCGATCTTTTCCGGGGTCATCGTGGTCGAGGCACAGAAGCGGCTCTATCAAGGCGTGCCGGTCGCCCAGCGCGCCTCGCGCCGTGTCTTCGTGCCAGTGCTGTCGCCGCATGGCGCCACCCGGCTTGGCCGTCGCAATGAGGCCGGGGACACCAAGCCATCGGTTGCGCGGGTGACGGCTTCGTGATCGCGGCAAGAGTGCCTGAGGCCATTTCCCTGCCTATCTGTCGCAAGCGGACTGACAGCCTATTTGGCAGCCCATTTGAACGACGGATGCCTTCAAGTCTCACCAACCGGCTTCAGCACTGAACGCAAGGATCTCGGCCATGGCTGATCAACCGGGCAATGCCGCCGCCGCTCAGCCGGTTGCCGTGGCGGTCGAAGCCAGCAGCCTGAGCGATCAGGTGGCGACGATCAGGCGGGCGCTGGCGGGGTCGCCGGTTCGCAAGTGGTTGCTCTGGACATCGGTCGGTATCATGGCCGTCATCATCGCAACGTCGATCGGCCAGGTTCTGCTCAACCGCTGGAATCAGCCTTTCTACGATGCGCTTGCGCGCCGCGACATGGCGGCCTTCCTGCACCAGCTTCTCGTCTTTGCGGCCATAGCCGGTGGACTTCTGGTGCTCAACATCGGCCAGACCTGGCTCAACCAGATGATCAGGCTCAAGCTGCGCGAGGCGCTGACGCTGGACCTGATCGACCAGTGGATGCGGCCGGCGCGCGCCTTCCGGCTGGCCAATGCCGGCGCCATCGGCGTCAATCCCGACCAGCGCATGCAGCAGGACGCCGCGCATCTGTCCGACCTGTCGACCGATCTCGGCGTCGGCCTGCTGCAGTCGTGCATACTGCTCGTGTCCTTCGTCGGCGTGCTGTGGGAGCTGTCCTCGGGCTTCGTGTTCCACATCGGCGGAACGTCGCTCGCCATACCGGGCTACATGGTCTGGGCCGCCATCCTCTATGCCGGCATCGCTTCCTGGCTGAGCTGGCTTGTCGGACGCCCGCTCATCCGCCTGAACAGCGACCGCTATACACGCGAAGCCGAGCTGCGCTCCTCGATGGTGCGCGTCAATGAGAATGTCGATGCCATTGCGTTGTATCATGGCGAGGCCGACGCCAGGCGACGGCTTGAACTCGACCTCGGCACGGTGCTGGGCGCCATGCGACGCATCTACACCGCCCAGATCAACCTATCCTGGGTGACCGACACCTATGGCTGGATCACCGTCGTGGCACCCATCCTGGTCGCCTCGCCGGTCTATTTCGCAGGGGATATCAGCTTTGGCGGGCTGATGATGGCGGTCGGTGCCTTCAACCAGGTCCACTCGTCCCTGCGCTGGTTCATCAACAACATCGGCAGCATTGCCGATTGGCGCGCCACGCTGATGCGCGTCGCCGACTTCCGCATCGCGCTCGATGAAACCGATGTGCTGCACGACACGGAAAAGCGCATCGTCTTCGGTGAAAACGCCAATGGCAGCATGACTTTCGAGACGCTCGAAGTGGCCTCGCCGGAGGGTTGCACCAAGCTCGCCGACCAGCATGTCGAAATCCGTGCCGGCGAGCGCGTCATGATCACCGGCGACCGGGGCGCCGGTAAGACGCTGTTCTTCCGCGCCATTGCCGGCCTGTGGCCATGGGGAAGGGGGCGGATCGGCCTGCCGGCGGGAGAAACCCTCATATTCGTGCCGCGCGTCCCTTATTTCCCGGCCGGTACGTTGCGCGAGGTCCTCGATCACCCGAACGGAGCTGCGCCCGCGAGCGATGCCGACATTTCGGCGGTGCTCGCCGAGGTTGGTCTGGAACGGCTGTCGTCGTCGCTCAATCGCGCTGGACGCTGGGATCACGAACTGGGCGATGACGAACAGCGCTCGCTGGCCTTCGCCAGGCTCGCCTTGCGGCAGCCGAAATGGGTGATCATCGACGAAGCCATGGATGCGTTCGACGGGCCATCACTACGGCGCGTGCTGTCGATGCTGGAGAAGCGTTTGCCTGACGCCGCGATCCTCAACATCGGACGCGGCCTGCACAACAATCAGTTCTTTCCGCGCGCGTTGACGATCGTCAAGGATTCCGGCGCGCCGGCGCTGAAACCTGCTCGCATCAGGGCGGGTGCTATCGAACCGCCGCCAGCCGGCGCCCGCCGCAAGACATAGGCCGATATCCGGATTGCCGGCGCAAAGCTTTATTTTGCCGTGATCGCGAGGGAAGCTCTCCGGGAGAAACAACCCTGCGACGGCCATGCTTGATGCTCTGCGCCTGCTTGCCTGTCTTGCCTGCGCCCAGGCCGCGCCCGCCGCCTCGCCGACGGATGCTCTGCCTGTGGACGTCGAGCTGGTGCTGGCGGTCGACATCTCGCTGTCGATGGACGAGAAGGAGTTCGCCCTGCAGCGCGCCGGCTATGTCGAGGCGCTGCGGCATCCCGATTTCATCCGGGCCGTCCGCGCCGGCGCCACGGGCCGCATCGCGCTCACCTATTTCGAATGGGCCGGCACGGTGCGCGATGACGCGGTCATCGGCTGGCAGATCATCGACAGCGCCGAGAGCGCCAACAGCTTTGCCGACAAGGTCGCGGCCCGCCCGTTCCGGAGCTTCCGCGGCACATCGATTTCCGGTGCATTGGCCTTCGGCACCGAGCTTTTCGATCGCACCTCTTTCGAGGGCGAACGCAGCGTCATCGATATCTCCGGTGATGGTCCAAACAATATCGGGCCGCCGGTCACCGCGACGCGTGATGCGGCAATCGCCAAAGGCATAGTCATCAATGGACTGCCGATCCTGATCAGCCCGTCGCCAACCTTCAGCCATCTCGACCAGTATTATGCGCAATGCGTGACCGGAGGACCCGGTTCCTTCGTGCTGCCGATTTACGCGGCGGCCGAATTCTCGACAGCCATCCGGCGCAAGTTGATCCTCGAAGTGAGCGGCATCCGGGACAGGATCATCCCCGTCGACGCGGCCGCGCCGATCGATTGTCTGCAAGGCGAGCGGGACAGGCGGTTCTTGTCCGATCCGTATTTTCCCGAACTCGACCGGTGAGCCTTGCCGGACTGTTGGTGCATGTCGTTATCCCAAAACCGCTGGACACTTTTGGGCGACATGCAATTAGGCCGGCCGGGCGCCAAATTTGTCGCGGAACTCATTGTAGAGATCGCGGCGCCAGCGCCGACCATGGACATAGCCGTGCATCAGCTCCGGCAGCGAGTAGCCGAGCGCTTTCGACTCGCGATTGGCCATGTAGCCCTTGAATGCCTCCGGTATCCGGCCTCTGAGGATATCGGCGATGATCTGCCGCGAGATCATGTAGGGCGGAATGTGCGGGTAGGCGTGGGCAATGTGCGGGTGTTTGCCCATCAGGTTCGCATAGGCTTCGACATAACCGTCACGGCGGCCCGAAATCGAGTTTTCCGAATTGTATTTCGTCCAATCGATGTCCTCGGACAAACGCGCGCCATAGCGACGGGAAAGCCGCAGCAGCAATTCCCGATCCTGCATCCGGGTGATGTCACTATCGTAGCCGCCAATGCCCAGCAAGGCTTCGCGGCGGGCGGTTATCGCGGAGCCGGCGATGAAGATCGTCTGCGCGACCAGCGTGCGTTCCAGCATGGTCGGGCTCACGAATGCATCGCGATTGACGCAGTTGGTGGCGCGGTTGCCCTTCAGGGAGACGAAAGAGCTGATCAGCACCTGAAGTGCGGGATTGTCATCGAACCAGGCCAGGGTCCCTTCAAGTCGGTGCGGCAGGTAGACGTCGTCCGAATCGAGGAAGGTCACCACCGGCGCGCGCGCGCGCTCGATGCCGGCATTCCTGGCGGCGTTGGCGCCTCGCCATTTGGCGCCGACATAGATCAGCCGCGGATCCTGGATGCGCGCCAGCGCCGCCTCGGTCCCATCGGTCGAGCCATCGTCGACGACAATGTGCTCAAGCCTGGGCATGCCCTGGGACAGCACGCTTTCCACGGCGCGCAACACCGTCTCGCGCCGATTGTGGGTCGGCGTTATGACCGTGATGAGAGGTGCGTCTTCGATGATCCCAGCCATGTCGTGTCAGCTGTTTCCTGCGCAGGACTGCGCGTCTATCCAGGACTTTTCGATTTTCAGAACGGTCGAATGGATCGGACTTTTCCTTTCCGGTCATCATCTTCGACGCGACGCTACAAAAAGACGCTACAAAAAACAGCTTCCTGTGTCACCCACAGTGCCAGCACTCAACCCGCGCGAGATAACGAATTCCCGTTGCTAGCGTTCCAATTGCAACAGCACTGCCGCGCAGACTCGCAAATCACCATGGAAGCGACCCGCCGTGACAGGATAGCATACACTCCATTACCTCAGACGTAATCGCTTCGCACTCGTCGTGTGGTCAGATTGTCCTTGCGAGGCCGGCACTCGGCTTCGATGACAAGGGAGTACAGTCATGACCGCCTACGCCGTTGCCCATATGCGCCATGCCACGATGGGTCCGCAGATCGTCGAATATCTGCACAGGATCGATGCCACGTTGGAACCGTTCGGCGGTCGTTTTCTGGTTCATGGCGGCGGTGTGGAGGTGATCGAGAACGACTGGCCGGGCCACCTGATCATCATCGAATTTCCCGACCGGCAGCACGTGCATGGCTGGTACAATTCGCCACCCTACCAGGCGATACTGGCGCTGCGCACGGGTAATTCGGTGTCCGATGTGGTGTTCGCTGACGGCGTCGAACATCCGCACAAGGCGACGGATGTTCTGGAAGAGTCGACGGTCCCAGACCAATTGAGCTTAGAAGCGTGATTCAGGGATCGGGAAAGGCGCCTAGCTGTGCCCGACATAGTCAGGCACGATCTCGATTTCGTCACGAACAATGCCGGCGGCGAAACTGAACTGGCCCCAAAACGCCAGGGCATAAAATGCCTGACCGACAATCAGGGAAAATGGAATTTGCCAAGGCGGCATCCCTGTCTCTCGGGCATGGCCGA
This sequence comes from Mesorhizobium sp. M7D.F.Ca.US.004.01.2.1, assembly GCF_003997785.1. Lineage (NCBI taxonomy): Bacteria > Pseudomonadati > Pseudomonadota > Alphaproteobacteria > Hyphomicrobiales > Phyllobacteriaceae > Mesorhizobium > Mesorhizobium sp. M7D.F.Ca.US.004.01.2.1. The sequence continues at coordinate 5,238 of NZ_RZRQ01000301.1, forward strand.
CAATCCGTCGTGTCGTGCGCCACGACATGGTGAACCATCGGCTGAAAGACTTGGCCACCCGTTGCGTACGGCCAGCCGAATTGAGCGCCACGAACTTCCGGTCGGCGTCGCGGCCGGTAACCAAGGCACGCCAGTAAAAGAACCGCCAGCCCCGGGGTGAGTAGTGGTAGACGCGTGCGTTGACATTATGAATTTTGTGGCCTTCGCGCAGCAGTTCGCGCATCAGCAACGTGCAGGAAACCTTGAAGCCATTGTGTTTCGGGAAAGGATGGCTGACGATCCATTCGCGTCGAAACCCTACATTGTTGGCGTTCATCGCCCGCTTCGAGGCAAATCGCCCATCGCCATGAGCCATCGGGAAAAACCAGATCAGGGCAAACGTTCTTGAAAAGAAATCATCGTGCGAAAGATATGTGTATCCGTTTACGCAAATGATTTTTGGATCTTCAAATGGCTTCAGCAAAGCTGACAGCCAGCCTGGTTCCGGCACGACGTCGGAATCGGTCAAGATGACGATGCTTCCGTCCGTTGCCAGTACGCCATTGTTCTTCAGGTCGTAGTATCGGCCGCCAGGGAACGCTGTGAAGACGAGGTCGGAAACTTGACCCAGCTGCGGTGCTTCAGCCGTGATTTTATGAAGCAGCGCGTCTGCATCCGACTCATGCCCACCATGAGAAATAACAACTTTCGGTCGCGCCAGGCCGAGATCAGTGACAGCTACGATTTCCCGCGCCAAGGCCTTCAGTCCAATGCCGATCTCGTCCCAGTCGATGGACTTGGCGTTTTCCATTTCCACAACGAGTGAATATCTTGCGCGTTCTTCAACCATCTCTGCACTGACCATTCATCGTCTAGGTGGCTATATCCGCCGCAACCTAAAGTAAAGCAACCTCTGCCTATCGAGCGACAGCCTTTCGTGAAACGCTCCATTGTCCCACATAATCTTGCATGTTGCCTCTTTGATCAAATCGGAGCGCCAGCCCGGATTTCAAAGAAAGCCGGACCCGCGGTGATTTCTGGTCTGGAACTTTGAGGTGTCGGAATACTGCGACAAGAAGCGTTCCCTCCATTCCGTATTGACGGTGTCCCGTTGGATCTCGAGACCAGAATTGGGGGCTGATGTAGATTCAAATGTGATTTCAGCGTCAACCAGATGCGCGACCTTTACAAGGCTGGCCCGTGGGTTTGCCAAGAGTTCCTCATATGTCAATGACAGGAAAGACAATCCGTTTCTTGCTAGCCAAATGTCCCAGGCCAGATTTTCCAGCATGATTTTTTCAAGCGCCTCCGCGATCGCCGCGCCGTCATAGCGTGGTGAGTTCTGAGCAGCCTCAGTGGAGCGAAATCGACCGGTCTGACGAGCGCGTGCCCAAGAAATTGCCTGACCAAGGAGATCGCGGCGGGTTAAGCGGACATAGCGCAGTCCTGGAAGGCTGGCTGGGAGGTCCACAGTCTTGGCCACCTGGGAAAACTGGCTTGCAAAGAGTTTGACTGCATAAATTCCGGAGGGAGATCGCCCATCCTTTAATGCACGCAAAACCTGAGCACGGGGATCGCGAGGATAGTTCGGCAATTCGAGAACACGGCGGCCGCCGAACCATTCCAGAGGATTGCCAAGCCCGGCGGTTGCCATCAACCCGGCGAGATGGTTGCTGCCACTGCGTGGTGAGGTGCAGATGAGAATCCCGGCTTTTAACCCAGCCAGGATGTCGGAAGGGACTTCAACAGGCAAAGGGCGCCTACGAAAGAGATGCATGGCGAACACAGCTACCGTTTCAGCAAGAACACTGCCTGCTGGCCGAAGAAATTCCAGAACCACCACGGCATCGACAGGCCGATCTTCTGGCCATTGGCGTCGAGCGCCGTCGCCTTCTCCACGGTCGCGCCGAGCTCGTCGCACAGATTGACGAAATCGCGGATGGTGCAGAAGTGGATGTTGGGCGTGTCGTACCAGGAATAGGGCAGGTCCTTGGTCACCGGCATGCGGCCCTGGATGAACAGCGACAGGC
>NZ_RZRQ01000302.1:0-7236 GCF_003997785.1 Mesorhizobium sp. M7D.F.Ca.US.004.01.2.1
GTGATTTGTCGTCACCGGCTTCGACATAGATCACCCGGTCGGGGTGAAGTCCGATCTGGGCGATTGCCGGCGCAAACAGGTCCTGACGCGTCACGCACCACAGCACCTTGCCTTGCGTCCTGGCTGCAATGCCGGCCGCAAAAAGCGACGCGGCAGCGCCATCGATTGCACCATTGCCGCCGCCGGCAACTTCATGGAGAGCACCAAGCGCCAAACCGCCCCCCGGCAGGTGGCTGTCGATCGGCGCGATGCCGAAGGGGAGCACCGTTCGTTCGCGCACATTGCCGCCTTCGAGACGCGCAATGCGAGTTCGGAGATCGGAAATGGCAGCGTTTGGCGCCGATGCACTCATCTGTCCCCTGAACGCGAAAAGCTGATGGTATGTTCCTCATTTGTTCTCTTCCTAATAAAGAGTCAATGGCATGGCGACGTGGCGTTGCGGAAGAAACGTTTGGCGCGACCGCTGCCTCGTGACACCGATAGCGTCGTTTGCCGACAGCACGAGGCCACGATGCCGCGTTGGACGTCGCGTCGGCGACTGCCGGCGCCCAGAGGAGAAACGGCGCATAAACCGCAGTCCTATGCGCGTCCGGAATTGCGGACATTGTCGCGCGCGGGACGGAGGAAATTCGCCCCCGCCGCGGCCGGTTAACAGGACAGCCGTAGGAGCGTCAGCATAGCGCCGGCCGCAGGACGGGACGCGGGACCGACTGTCCCCGTCCGCGGTGGTCCGCGTGTAGCATCGGCCATGAATGCAGTTGCCTTTGGGAACTGAGCACAGATCATCGACCGTTGGCCAGTGTGCCATCTAGTTGAAAAAGCGTGGCTATTTCGCCGTTGTCAAGAGTCTATTGACAGCAATGTTCTTATTTTGTTCACTGTTGGGATGATTGCTACAGGAGGCGAACCATGGAACTTCGCTTGAACATTGAAGGTGCAACGCCCGAGGAACTGGCACGCGGTGTCGCAGCAGCCGAAGCAGTCTTCGCGCGGGCCGGCATTACCGCTTTGCAAGGCGCGGAAGGTTTGTTCGCGTTGGAAGGGTGGGATATCAAAGGCTTTCCGGAAGACGACCAGCCAACCGAGGACGAGGACCAGGCTGCTTCGGTCTGGATGGAAGCCGACGAGGCTGCGACAATTGCATGTTGTGCGGGCTGGCCGGAGGACAAAGTTCCGCGCCATCAGATCATGGAACTGATCGACGTTCCCCGAACGAGATTGCAAGCCGAGGCGCTTCCGGACACGTGGCCGGCGCGCAGGCAGCTCTACCCGGACGTCGTCAAACGGCTGGAGGTTACTGCAGGCCCGGACCGCCAGATCGATTTCGATATTGCCTTCGTTCTTGGTTGGGTGCCGGAGCGGCCGACACTGGATCGGGTGGAGCCGCTTTCGGAAGATGGCGACCGTATTCCCTTCTTCACCAGCGACCTTGCCCAGGTGGAGGAAATGGCTCGCAAGGCGCTCAAGGACTGGACGATCGAGATTGACCGAAATCCCTGTGACGCCCACGTTTTCGACCCTGCAGCCGCCGATGACGGTGACGAATTGCGCATGGCAGCGTGGCGCGATTTCGACGGCTCCCTGCTTATGGAGAAGCCGCCGGCAAATCCTGCAATCGCACTGACCCTGGCAATGATGCGCGGCCAGTCGATGCATTTCGAATAGTGGTGAACCGGATAACGCGGGCGGCATCGTCTATCGATCGTGCTTGGCTACTTCAGGTCGCACGCGCAGATGGCCGAAGGGCTGACGAGGCCACCGCATCTGAGGAAAGAGACCATGTCAGAAAAACCACCCTATATGCCGACGGGCATTGGAATGGGCATGATGAGCGACGACGAGACCAAAGTCGGCGTTCTAATATTTGAAACGGCGCAAGGTAACTTCGACTTCGCTGTCAATCTGCAGGCAGTCGATGTCCTCACCAAGGCAATCAATAAGATCGAGATGCATCTCCGCTCCGGTAGGACGCACTGAGTGTCCGACCATGCGCCAAGATCAGAAAAGGCCGAAGCTGACCGTTGTCGTTGCGTTCGACCGCGGCGAGGATGGCGAACTGTTCACAGCATACGGCCCGACCGACCAGCAAAGCGAGGACCGCGCGGTGCGCATCGCAAAAGCGCTGGCGGGGAAGCATATAGGCGTCATAGCATGGACTCGCGACGCCGATCCGGCGCTTGGCGACTATGGGCCGCCGACAGTGCTTTTCACCAACGGCGACGTGGCGGATATGGAGTGAAAATGATCAATCCACCCAGAGACAAACTTGACTATGACTGTGCAGACCGCTCGCTCGATTGCGAGGAAGCCATGGAGCCCGGCTTTCAGGCGATCTTCGATTGCATGCTGGAAGTGGGATGGACCCGAGGGGAGACATTGCGGGCGCTGAAGCGGCTTCTTGCCGCCGACAATATGACCCAGAAAGAGAATGCAAAGACCGAAGCCCAACTCGCGATTGCGCGCGCCATGATACGCGCTGGCAAACCGCAATAGGCTGCCAGCTACAGTTTGCTGACCCCAGCTTCGTCGACCTCCGCTTCCATCTGATCGCCGACCGGCTCGGCCTTGCCGGCACCCTGGATGGACTGGCCATCGAAGCCCTGCAACCAGGCGTCGGCATATTCCCACCAGAACTCTGGCACGACGCGCTCCCTTCCGTCCTTGCGCGCTTGTACCCCATAGAGCCAAGCATATCCGATGCGTTCCTGGTCCTTCTTAGTCGCGGCCATAATCGTTCTCGCGCAAGATGTCGGCATCGGTTGCGGCCTTCACGAATGCCGCCCTTGCCACACTAGCTTCTTTGATCCCCTCCAAGACGGCCAGGCATGCTTTTCGAGCGGCCACGTGGCTTTTCCCTGTCGCTACCGGCCAACGATTGAGGAGGATATCGGCTGCCTGCGCCACTCGCTCAACCTTGTAAATAACATTACCAGACCGGCCTAACGCGACCGATACGGGCATTGCGAAACGCGGGTCTTGCATCACGCCACCCCGGAGTTACTCGAACGCGATTCAAGCATCGGCGCGCGATTCAGTTCCGCTTCCATTCCGAACTGCCGCCTGCGCTGTTGGCGACGGCCTCGACCATGATCGCGAAACAGCATTTGGCAGGCGCTGCGTGGCGATCAGTCCAGCCGCGTTCGCTCAGCCGTAGAAACGCAGGCAGAACAGATGGTCTCATTGGTGCAGGGGGCAGCGCTCTCCCGCTACCAACCCCCGACGGGCAGAGAGCCTTTCCCATTTGCACGCCGCAGCCGCCGATTGTGGCCCGAGCCGAACGCAGGCCTTCACTGCACCAGAAAGGTCCGCCTACGCATAGGGCATGCTACATTCATGGCCTTGCAGAAAGGCGAATCCGTGAGGCGATATTCGCCCACGCTTCAGCCAATCACCGTGCAACGGATTGAGCGAGCGCTCGACCGCGTGGCCGAGATCATCGTGGCGCGCGGCGACCAAGGCGAGACATGGCTCCCGTTGTACGACTATCTTGAACGTGCTCTGCAAGATTGCCAAGCAAAGGAGGGACGCCTTGTCGCAGCCCATGAGCGCGTTAAACGATTGAGGGCTCAAACGGCAGTACGATCTTCATGAGTTCTTCCTGCCACATTTTCATGTCGCCGCCTTCGCCGTATTTCGGACGGTCGATGGTGTGGCCCATCAGCATGCGCCGGAGTTCCTCATCCAGCCTGGCGTTCTTCATGCGGTCTTCAAACGAATGCCGAAGCGAATAGACAGTGTGCTTGTCGGTCGGGAACAATTTGTGGTTCTCGAAGTGCTTATTGAGCAGGGCTGATAGCGACGCCTCGCGATCCTTGTACCTCGGAAAGCCATTAGGGTGCCTCTTGAACACCTCAAGCGCCACGCCAACGAGTGGTATCTTACGCACGGATGAGGCTGTCTTGATTTCGCGTGGGTCCTCAGGATCCTCGCGAGGCTCCACCGAGATGTGAGGCACCTCGTGGTCGAGATGTATGACGCCGTCGTGCAAGTTCGCAAGCTCACTCGGGCGAGCCCCCGTTTCCGCGAAGGCGAGCACAATGCCTCGCGCATCATCGTTGAGGGCCGCAAGCGCGCCGGGTGCGAAGATCCTGTCGCGAATCCAGTCGGTCGGGAATGGTGGACGACTGCGTTTCGACTTGTCGCTGAATGAGAGATCGGCGAACGGATTCTTCTGTTCGGGTGAACCGAGATGACGATAGTAGTCGCCGTAGAGGGTCCGCAGGTTCCCCATATTTCGGTTGCCGGTCGATGCCGAACGGTCTGGCCTCCCCTTCTCGGGCGCGATTCGATCCAACCAATATTTATGCACCGCACGCGCGTCGTCGCGCGTGATCTCCCCCATTGGCTTGTCGCCGACAAGTGTGATGAAGACATCGACGCTCATTTGGCGTTTTGCCTTCCATCGTTTCTTCTGATCAGCACTTTTGGTGCGGAGTTCGTCGCGGACGATCTCGTCGAAATAGAGCTTCAGCGCTTCCGAAATTTTGTCGTCAGGACGGGAGACAGTGCCAGTGACAGCGTCAACCACGGGAGAGCTGGCAGGCTCTCCGATCGTGGCCTCGGCCCGCTGTAGGATGGTATCCAGCGGCTCGGCAACGAGGATGTCGGCGAGCGGCCGATAGACGAACCCTAACGCCTCGGCGCGCTTGATAGCGCGCTGGTAACGAATGCGCGCAGCTTCTGGGTTTTCGCCAAGCATGAGAGAGGACCATAACGCGTTATCGGCAGCCTCATGGAGGTCACGGGCGGTGCGCGCCTTTAACCGGTCGGTCGTGTCCAAGGAGCGCCGCACATGCTCGCCACGCGCATCAACGTCCCTGAGCTCCTTTGGGACGCGTCGATAATAATGAAAGTGACTGCCTCTCAACCGCAGGAAGCGGTCCGGTTCTTGCTCTTCGCGGCGTCTTCCCATGGTCCAGCGCAGCCATTTGTAGCACAATAGGTAGCACAATAGGTAGCACAAATGACCAGATCGGTGCAAGCACACGGGCACCATTCATAACATTATCTAGCAAACTCAATGACTTAACGGAGAAGCCGGTGGTACCGTTGGCTGGGATCGAACCAGCGACCTCCGGATCCACAATCCGGCGCTCTAACCATCTGAGCTACAACGGCACGTTTGCCTGAGCGGGATCGAAACAGAAACTCATCCCGACCGCTCTGTCGTTCGGCGATGCGTCCTTACGGGCTTATGGATTCTAATTCAAGGCTTTTGGAAAGCAAAGGTCACTTCCCCACATCGGCGCGGCATTTGCCTGGCAAAAAGAGGGCACGAGACAAGAACTGGGCGCCAGACAAAGAAAAAGGCCGGCGGGAGGAGGTGCCGGCCTTTTCCTGTTACGAGCCAGCGGGAGGAGGTGCTGGCTGGTCACCCCGGAGAGCAGAGGGAGGAGGTTCCACCCGCCGGGTATTCCTTGATGGCTACCATCATACGCCTGATCGTTTTTAAGAAAATGCGACCTTTTGTTGCATCTTCAGATCATGCGTAAACGTTAGGCAACCTTGATTTCCTTCATCGCCTTCTCGAAGGCGGCCTTGATCGGCTTGGAGACGTCCTCGGCTGCCTTGGAGGCGACGGCCTGGAAGTCCTTGGCCTGCTCGACGGTCGCTTCGACGCGCTTGCGCAGGAAGGCGGTCTGCAGCTCGACGACTTCCGACAGCGACTTGGCGCCGATCAGCGCTTCGAGATGGGAGAAGCCGGCCTCGGCATTGGCGCGCAAAGCGGAAATGGTCTTGAGCGACAGGTCGCTGGAAACGGTCTTGGCGGTCTCAAAGGTCGACTCCAGAGCCTTCTGGGTCTCCTCGGCACCGGTCTTCAGCTTGGCATAGGCTTCCTTCGACTGCTCAACGCCCTTTTCGGCGAAAGCGCGCATCTGGTCGGTGGCCTTGGAAGCGTCGAAGCTCGGGAATTCAACGTTTTCGATCGTCTCGGCGGTTTTGGTCCTGGACATTTTCCATCCTTTTTCAGCGGCGGCGGCTTTGACAGAAGGCCGTCTCGTTCATGTATGATGGCAATATAAAGGCAAATTTTGTGCATTGCAATATCTTTGTTGCAGTGCACCATAAATTTCTTTTGGGCCGTTAACCAAGAGCCCAGATTCCAGCCTTTGCACGTTCTGGCTTGTGGACCTTCGCGCCTCCGGCTTTTATTAACAAAGCGTTAACTGCAAATTCGCCGCTCCGTGAGGGTTCGCCAAGCGCATGCCGTCCGAATATTCCTTCCTCGACGTCGCCGTACTCGACGCGGTCCGCCAGCGCTTTGCCGCCGGCGACGCGATCGCGATCCTGTCGGCGGATCTGGAACAGGTGATCTGGGCCAATGGACCGGGCGCCGCGATGTTCGGCTATCCCGACATCGAGGCGATCATCGGCGCCTCGGCGCAACTGCCCTTGATCGCCAGGCGCCAGATCATGGCGACCAGCGGATTTCCCGAGATTGGCAGTGACCGCGCCATCATGGTGCGGCTGGCGACCGGCCTGACCAGCCGCGCCGTCAGCTTCCTGGCCAGTGCAGTGACCATGCCGGACGCCGAAAAGGCGATCATGCTCGCTGTGCCGGCGGCGCAGACAGGTTCGCGCAGTGCCGGCGAAATCGCCGCTCGCGCCATCAGCGGCTTCACCGAGGATGGCCACTTCATCGCCTTTGTCGACGCCGGCGGCCATGTCGAAGCGGCCTCGGAAGGATTTTCGGCACTGGGCATCTTGCCGGAGACGCTGGCTGCGCTCGTCGCCGATGTCGCGGCCGAGAGCGACCGCATCGTCAAGCGCCTCGTCCCCGGCCGCACGGTCTCCTATCCGGCAGGGCTGGCAAGATTGACCGAGGAACGGCATCTGCTGGTGGTGATCGACGAGGACCAGCTCGACGACAAAGCCGCTGCCGACGACAGCGTCGTGGAAGCACTGCAGCCAGCCCCAACCGAGACTGCAGCTCCGGAAAGCACGATCGCCCAGCCGGAACCTGATCAGGACAACAGACCGACAGTCGACAGCGAACACCCGGCTGCCGCGGTGGACGAACCGAGCGTTGCGGAAGCCGCCGAGACCAAATCGGTGCCTGCCGAGCCTGAGAATGTCCATACAGCCGAGCAACCCGCGGAGACGGCGGACAACGACCCGGGGAGTGCCGACGGCACGCCGCCACAACATGATCACTGGTACTTCAATGCCGGTGAGGATGATGCACAACGAACCGACCGGCCAGCCGCAACCGAGCCCGCTGAGCCTCCCGGCACC
>NZ_RZRQ01000303.1:0-7163 GCF_003997785.1 Mesorhizobium sp. M7D.F.Ca.US.004.01.2.1
CCATCGAGCATTCGTCGATGACGACCAGTTTGGCCCGCGAGATCGGGCTCTGCCGGTTGAGCGAAAAGGTCGGCGACATCGAGGTCTTGCCGGTGACTTCGTCCGACACCGACTCCTCGCCCTTCGGCCTGTAGATCAGCGGATGGATGGTGCGGGCATTGACCGCACCCTTGGAGCGCAGAACCTGTGCGGCCTTGCCGGTGAAGGCGGCGAACTGCACTTGGCCGTCGACATGTTCGGCGAAATAACGCGCCAGCGTCGTCTTGCCGGTGCCAGCATAGCCGAACAGCCGAAAAATCTGGGGCCGGCCCTCCTTGAGCCAGCGCGCCACCGCTTTCAGAGCCTCGTCCTGTTGGGGGGAGAATTCCATCGGTTCGACAGACCGGATTCGCGAGAGAAAGACAAGCTTGGCCGCCGGCATATCTGCCGCAGTCGGCGGCGAACGCAGCGCCTACAACGGAATGAAGCTATCAGTCAAAAACAAGAACGTAAAGGGAACAGATCCCTTCTTTCGGTCCGAAGTCTGGCCTCGGTGAAAAACTGTCAGCCGTAGGCAGCCACTGCGGGCGGCGGTTCGTCGTCTGGAAACGGCCCCGGAACGGGGGCGTATCCGAAATAGCGGACACTCAAACGCGCCTGCCCTTTCGAAAGCAACCGCAGCGTATCCTCCAGCTTGAACATGTTGGTAAGCGGCACCAACGCGTCGATCTTGATGTCGGTCCCCAGGCCTTCCTGACCCTGAATTCTGCCGCGACGGCCCTTCAAATCGCTGACTATGCCGCGGACAGAATATTCCGGCGTGACCACCTCGACCTCCGTGATCGGCTCGAGCAGTTGCACGCCAAGCCTGGGCGCGGCTTCCCTGAAACAGGCACGACCGGCGATCTCGAAGGCCAAAGCCGAGGAGTCGGTTTGATGAAAGGCGCCATCGACCAACGTCGCCTTCAACCCGATCATCGGAGAACCGGCAAAGGGGCCGGAGACCAGGGCACTGCGCACTCCTTTTTCGACGCCGACGGCATGCTCATCGCGAACCGCGCCATTGGGAATCCGCGACACAAACACGAACTCCGGATCGTGCCCATTCGGCTCGAACAGCAGCTTCACGCGGGCAAACTGACCCATCCCATGTGACTGCTTCTTGTGCGTGTAATCCTGTTCGTGCTTGCGGGTGATCGTCTCGCGATAGGCCACATCCGGAGCACTGATATTCAGGGCGACCTCGAACTCGTTGACCAAGCGATGGATGATAAGATCAAGCTGAAGCTCGGCGTTGCCGGAGACAGTTGTTTGCCCAGCTTCCTCGTCCCATGTGAAGCGGAAGCCGAGATCCTCATCCGCAAGGCTCGACAAGGCGATGCGCAGCTTTTCTTCATCGGCCTCCGACTTCGGCTCGATCGCAATTTCCAGTAAAGGCCAGGGCGCTGAAGCGATTTCCATCATGGCAATAATGTCGCCTGAAGCGTCAATATTTACAACCGGACGGGCAGCGAAATCCAGAGCAGCATAAAGGAAGTCTAGATTGGCCGAATGATGCCGTTTAGGCCGTACCTTATTGTCAGGGCCCCGGATCGTTCTCTAGCAAGATCGGCTTGCCGTGCGGGGTCGCATGCGCGGCGCGTTCCCAGGCGGCGGCGATCGTGTCGACATCGCTTTTGCCCGCGACACCCTTGGCGGCCAGCAGGCTTTCCAGCGCCGCCAGCCAATGTTCGTAATAGTCGTGGCCGTCGGCAGCAGCACCGGGCTTCTTCACTTCGCTCGACAGCGCCTGCGCCCACTCACTCCACGAGAACAGACCCTTGTCGTGCAGCGCCACCGTCATGGCGAAGGCTTCGGCCTGCCATGGCTCGGCAAACACCGGGGCATCGATGCCCGGTGGCAGCTCGGCCATATCCGTGTCACGCCGGCTCAAGATAGCTCTCCCAGGCGTCGATCGACACAACAAGCGTCGGATCGGCCCCCTCGCCCCAGATTTCCGATCCTTCGAAAACCACCGTGTAAACCCATTGCGGGTTTTCGCCGTCCCCATGCGCATTGCTGTCCGGGAAGACAAAGCCATCGCGCACAGCTTCGATCGTTCCATGCTTGCCGCGTGCGTAGCGCGGCAGCCGCGTGTGGCCGGTTGGGTTGAAGTTCTTGGTCCGCACGGGATCTCCGGCTTTGAACCGCGCCGGCGTCGCAACCGGCCGGTCGCAAGGCCCGCCCTTGGCCAGCACGGCCGGCACGTTTTCGGCCTTCAGCACCCTTTTCGGCGCCGCTGCCGGATCGACGGGCTTGCCGGCAGCGAGATCCCGCTCGCTGACGAAGCCGTGGCGCTTCAGCAATACCTCCAGCGCCTTGATCCAGATCTCGTAGTAGCTGGAGGTATAATAATCGGCGGGATGCAGCGATTCCCGCGCGTGCCGGCTCTCGTCGATGTTCCACGCGCCCATGGCGCCGGCAGTCAGCGTCACACCGAGCGCCCGCCTTTCCCATGCGGTGTGGAAATAGGGTTCGTCCTTTTCGGGCGCGACCGGGCCGAATCCCATCTGCCCGCCAAGATCCTGCGGCCCATTCATGCCGGCTGTCTCGCCAGGCCGGTGCCGATCATCGCGTCGCGGCTCACCAGCTCCGCCAGCTGTTCCTCGCTCCAGCCCTCGGTACCCTCGGGCCGCATCGGCACGACGAGATAGCGCAGTTCGGCAGTGGAATCCCAGACGCGGATCTTCTTGTCCGCCGGCAGCGTCAGCCCGAACTCTTCCAGCACCCCATGCGGATCGATCACGGCGCGCGAACGATAGGGCGGCGCCTTGTACCAGACCGGCGGCAGGCCGAGCACCGACCACGGATAGCAGGAGCACAGCGTGCAGACGACGAGATTGTGCGTGTCCTCGGTGTTGAAGACAGCCTGCATGTGCTCGCCTTGCCGGCCAGTGTAGCTTAGCGATGCGATCGCCGCCGTCGCGTCGCGCTTCAGCCAGTCGGCATAGGCTGGATCGCTCCAGGCTTTCGCCACCACCCTGGCGCCGTTGCGCGGGCCGATTTTCGTCTCGTAGGTATCGACGATGACGTCGATCGCGGCCGGATCGATCAGCCCCTTCTGGGTGAGGATGGTTTCCAGTGCACGCACGCGGGCGGCAAACGGATCGAGTTCGTTGTCGTGGTCATGATCGTGTGACATGGCCGCAAAATACGGTCCCGATCATGCCGCTGCAAGCACGACGGCTTGGTCCAACGCCCGCCTTCAGGCGGCCTGCATTATTCGGCGGCCGCCCGCTGCGGTTCGGACAGCGCTTCTTCCCTGGCCTTGAACAACGAGAGCTGGTCGACATTTTCGACCGGGTCCGGCTCGCCCTTGCGCTTCGACCAAAGCCCGACCAGCCAGCCCGAGAAATTCTCCATGTAGACGTAGATCACCGGTGTCACGAACAAGGTCAACGCCTGCGAAGCCAGCAGGCCGCCGACAACGGCAACGCCCAACGGCTGGCGCAGCTCGGCGCTGGCGCCGGTGCCGAGCGCAATCGGAAACGTGCCCATCAGTGCCGCCAGCGTCGTCATCATGATCGGCCTGAAACGCATCAGGCACGCCTTGTGGATGGACTCCTTGGCGGACATGCCTTCTCGTCGCAGTTCGAGCGCGACGTCGACCATCATGATGCCGTTCTTCTTGACGATGCCGATCAGCATCAGGATGCCGATCACCGCGATGACAGACAGGTCCATACCGGCGAAGCGCAAGGCAACGACCGCCCCGAGCACGGCCGACGGCAGGCCGGTGAGGATTGTGAGCGGGTGGATGAAGCTCTCATACAGGATGCCGAGCACGATATAGATGGTCAGGATCGCGCCGCCGACCAGAAGACCCTGGTTGGCCAGCGAATCCTGGAAGGTCTTGGCCGTGCCGGCAAAGGTCGTCGAGATCGCCGTCGGCATGCCGATCTGCTCTTTGAGCGCGTTGATGCGCGTTACGCTGTCACCCAGCGCCACGCCCTGCGGCAGGTTGTAGGAGATCGTCACCGCCGGAAGCTGGCCGAGTTGGTTGACGGTCAGGGCGCCGGCCGTGCGATCGACGCGGGCGAAGGCGCCGAGCGGAACCAGGCTGCCGCTCGCCGTCTTCATCTGGATGGCGAGCATCCGCTCGGGCGACCATTCGATCTTGGGATCGAGCTCGGTAATGACTTCGTAGCTGTCGGCCGAGCCGAAGATTGTCGAAACCTGGTCGGTGCCGAACCCGCCATAGAGGGCGGAGCGCAGCGTGTCGGTATCGATGCCGAGCTGGGCGGCCTTGTCGCGATCCACCACCAGCGTCGCTTGCAGCGCATTGTTCTGCAGGTCGCTGGTGACGTCGGTGAAGGTCGCATGGTCGGCCGCCATCGCGTCATTCATCTTCTGCGCCCAGATATCGGTCTGGCCGGTATCGAGGCCCTGAACCACGAGCTGGTAGGCGCTGGCCGACGAGCGCGAACCCAGCCTCAGGTTCTGCACCGGCTGCATGTAGGTCTCGATACCCGGCACATTGGCCAGTTGCTTGCGCAGATCCAACTGCACCTTCTCGATATTCGGGCGTTGGCTCTTGTCCTTCAACTGAACGTAGAGCTGGCCCTGGTTCAGCGCATTGTTGCCGCTGCCTGCCGACCATGCCACATGCGAAACATAGGGCGAATGGGAAAAGACGTTGGCCACCTGCCCTTGCAGCTTCACCATGGCGTCAAACGAAATGTCCTGTCGCGCGATGGTGGTCACCGATATCTGGCCGATATCCTCCTGCGGGAAGAAGCCCTTCGGCGAGATCTGGATCAGCCACACCGACGCTGCCGCGGTTCCGACGAAGACGAGGAACACCAGGAAGGTGTGCCGCAGGCAGAAGCTCAAGACCCGGTCGTAGCTGCGTGTGACGAGGTCCTGCTTATGGCCGGCACCATGCTTGTCGCGGTCGGCCTTGGTCACCGACAGCAGCCGCGAGCACAGCATCGGCGTCAGTGTCAGCGACACGAACATCGACGCCAGGATGGCGACCGTCACCACGACGGCGAATTCGTTGAAGATGCGCCCGATGACGCCGCCCATCAGCAGCACCGGGATGAACACCGCTACCAGCGAGATCGAGATCGAGATGATGGTGAAGCCGATTTCGCGCGCCCCCTTCAGCGACGCATCGAAGGCCGACAGCCCATCCTCCTCCATATGACGGAAGATGTTCTCCAGCATCACGATGGCGTCGTCGACAACGAGGCCCACCGCAAGCGTCAGGCCCATCAGCGAGATGTTGTCGATGGAAAAGCCGAACAGGAACATCGCGCCGAGCGTGGCGATCAGCGAGATCGGCACCGCCACGGCCGGGATGATAGTCGCCGTCACCCGGCGCAGGAACACGAAGATCACCATGATCACCAGGGCAATGGTGAGCAGCAGCGTGAACTGCACGTCGCTGACGGCCTGGCGGATCGAACTCGAGCGGTCGTTGAGCAGCTTGATGTCGGCGGCGGCCGGCATCTGGTCCTTGAAGGACGGCAGCATCGCCTTGACCTTGTCGACGACGTCGACGGTGTTGGCGTCAGGCTGGCGCTGCACCGCCATGATGATCGCGCGGGTGCCATCGTACCAACTTGCGGTCGTGGTCGTCTGCACCGAATCGACGACGCGGGTCACCTCGCCCAGCCGTACCGGGTGACCGTTCTTGGTGGCGATGATGATGTTGGAGAAGCCAGCGGCGTCGTTGAGCTGCGTGTTGGCGGTGATGGTGAGCTGCTGCTTGTCGTTCTGGAGCACGCCGAGCGGCGTGTTGCTGTTGGCCGAGGCGACCGCCGTCTGCAGCTGGTCGATCGAGATGCCGCGCGCGGCAAGCGCGGTCGGATCGATCTGGATGCGCACCGCGTATTTCTGTTGGCCGAAGATCGAGACCTGCGCCACCCCGTCGATGGTCGACAGCGACGGCGAGATGACGTTTTCAGCGAAAGCATCGAGATCGGTCAGCGGAATCGTGTCGCTGACCAGCGACATCAAAAGGATCGGCGCGTCGGCCGGATTGACCTTGCGATAGCTCGGCGGCGCCGTCATCTGCGGCGGCAATGATTTCTGCGTGCGCGCGATCGCCGCCTGCACATCGGCGGCGGCTGCGTCGATGTCGCGGTTGAGCACGAACTGGATGGCGATCGAGGTTTGGCCAAGCGAGTTCGTAGTCGAGATCGAATCGATGCCGGCGATGGTGGCGAACTGCTTGATCAGCGGCGTCGCCACCGATGTCGCCATGGTTTCCGGCGAGGCGCCGGGCAGCGAAGCCGAGACGTTGACCACCGGGAATTCGGCGCTGGGCAGTGCCGCTACCGGCAGGAACTTGTAGGCAAAGAGTCCGCCCAGCACGAGGGCGAACGACATCAGAAGGGTGGCGACGGGCCTGCGAATGCAGAATTCGGAAATCATTGGGCAGCCTCGCCGGCATTGGTCGCCTCGGCCACCTTGGGCGCGGCAGCACTCGCCGTGGCCTTGCCTTCATGCACGGCGGCGCCGTCCTTCAGCCTTGTCTGGCCTTCGGTGACAACCTTCTCACCGCTTTTCAGCCCCTGGCTGATGGCGCTGTTCTCGCCTTCGGTCAGCGCCACTTGCACCGGCCGCATCTCGACGGTGTTGTCCGGCTTGACCACATAGACGAACGGCCCCTTCTGGCTGGGCTGCACCGCGACCGTCGGAACCGATGTCATCTGCGGCATGATGCCGGCGTCGAGCACGACATTCACATACTGGCCCGGCCACAGCGAAAGATCGGTGTTCGGCACACTCGCCCGCGTGGCAATCGTGCCCGACGCGGTGTCGACGCTGGAATCGACGAAATCGAGCGTGCCCTTGCCGATCGGCGTTGGATCACCGTCCTTGGTAAGGGTGACCGCCCCTTGCTGCGGATTGGCAAGCGCCTTGTGCAACAGCGCCAGGTTGCTTTCAGGCAGATTGAAGTTCACCTGCAGCGGATCCATCTGGGTGATGGTGACAAGCGGCGTCGCCGTGCTGCTGTTGCCGTTGCTGACGGTGACGAGGTCACCAACGGCGACGCTGACAGCGCCCAGCCTGCCGGAAATCGGCGCCGTGATGGTGGCAAAGCCAAGCTGGACATTGTCGGCGTCGATTGTCGCCTTGTCGGCATCGACAGTCGCCGCGGCAGCCTTCGCCGCAGCGACGGCCTGGTCGTAGGT
>NZ_RZRQ01000304.1:0-7156 GCF_003997785.1 Mesorhizobium sp. M7D.F.Ca.US.004.01.2.1
GCCCATTGCCTTCGGCGCCTTTGCTGCTTCCACCACGATCGGTCACCAGGAGATGATCCGTGTCCGCTAGGGCAAGCACGTTCGGGCGGGATCGATCGGGCGGGGCCGGGCTGGAGTTCGCGCTGATCGCGCCTTTCCTCGTCATGCTGCTGTTCGGGATCTTCGCCTTCGGCTGGTCGATGAACTCGGTCTCCAGTGTTCGCTATACGCTGGAGACGTCCTCGCGTTCGCTGCAGCTTCAGAACACGCTGACCCAGGCCGACATCCAATCGATCGCCACTCAGAAATTGCAGGCCCTGGGTTTGAAGGATGTGAACGTCACGATCGCCATCGACCCGGCGAGCGGCGGCTTCCGCATGGCGCATCTGACCGCCACCTACGCCTTTGTCATCGACTTCCCTTACTTCAGCGCCTTCCCGATCAACTACGCGACAACCGTTACCGTGCCGCTGGTCGGCGGCTAGGCTCTGACAGGACAGCGATCGGCGAGACCGCGCGCTGGGCGCTGCTTACTTGTACGCCTTGAGCGCGATCAGACCACAGAGGATGATTATCGCCGTCAGGATCAGCGCCCACGACACGACGTTATGCGATAGACGCCTCCGGCGACCGCGCAGGGCCTGGTCTCGCCAGAGTTTAGCCTGATCAGCTCCTATGTTTAGTTTATCCACGCTCCCTCCCCATGAGCAGAATGCGACTCAGCTGCATGAACGGTCGAGCGAGCATGCCCGTCCGCGAAGCTGAACGGAATGGGGGTGTGGGGCCTCATGCCCTACGTCTTCCTTGTGTTGGCGCCAAAGCCGCGCGCGCGAGGACATTCGCCGCTTCCCAAAGGTCAGAGACCGAGCGTCTGACTGGCTTCCAGATGCATCAAAACTACCGAAGGTGCGATCGTCACGTCCGTGTCAGGTTGACGGGTGGCCTCGACCAAAACGGCCGCTGCCTGTTCAACCCGATCGGCCGCATGGTCGACCTGGTCGAGCTTCTTCGCCAGGCGGCCGCGCAGGGTCGAAAGCCGTGTTGCGTGGTAGGCGGCGCTTCGCTTTCGGCCGTCCAGGGTGAGCGGTTCAAAGAGCATCGTGACGGCTCCTCACTGTACGATGGCCACCTATACGCCGCCTCTTCACGGTTCGCGATTCCCTCAAAAGGAGAACGCCCTATCCCTTTGGTCCCGACCCCGGCTCCTCCTCAGAGCTGGGTCCGGGTATGGGTGCTAGTCGTTCTGGATGACCATGTCCCCCGATGGGTTTTGACCGTCGCAGTGACGAGTGGGCGAAACTGACGCCTCCAGAAATGAGCAGACATCGCCAAGGCGATCAGGGCGACTGCGAGAGCCGCAATATTGATCCAGTCCATCTTCCCGCCCGCCATACCGACTATCGACCGTCACAGGAAAGAACTGGCACCGCAATTGGCACCGGACGGCTAGGGCGACGACAGCCTCATGGCTTTCGCAGGTCAAGTACGGCACAACCATTCGCGCTAGCGATTTTCTTCAAAGCTTGGTCATTGGTGACGAGCAGAAAACCGTTCTGGATGCAGGTGTCGGCAATGAGGGCGTCTGCGCTGTTGCTCGGCCTTTTCTTCTCACGGTCCAGCTGATCCTTCAGTTCGCTATAGAGGGATGCGGGGCCGGTCCATTTCGCCTCACCCCATCGAGACATACCCCACACCGCAGTCTCGGTCGGAACTCGAACATGCGTGACTGCGGTGACCATGGCTTGGAGAGCGTTTCGCTTTGTGGGATCGGATGTCCGCTCGATTTCGTCGTTCTGGATATGCGTGATCACAGGCTCCCATTCTGCTGGGATTGGGGCAGGATCGATCGAACCTTCCACGAGATGGTTGAAGACATTTGTGTCCAGCATCACCTTCATGGGCCAACTTCAAAGCCAATGTTCGCTGAAATCCGCCGGCGTTTATTCGGCGCATCGGTATCAAAACTAACTAAGACATTGAAAAGCCTGGTACGCCCAAGGGGAATCGAACCCCTGTTACCGCCGTGAAAGGGCGGTGTCCTAACCGCTAGACGATGGGCGCGCTCAGACGAAGCGGCTTATACTGGCGTTGTGCGCAACCGGCAACCCGTCAGGTGCCACCTTGGACAACTTTTTTCCGAGCCTTGTAATCAAGGATTTCGCTATGTCCGGCAAGGTGCGGAATTCTGCTCTGCTGCACTCGTCGGCTACTGTCCTGGCATGGATCCCAGGGGCTTCGCGACAGAGCTTCGCTCCTGCTTCGCCCGGGGATGACGAAGTTGCCGCTAGCCGTCGCCACCACCGCTGCGCCGGCGGCAGCGCCAGTTCCAGTCGCGCTCCGGACCGACGTCGACGTGAACCGATTCTGTGTGGCAGTAGGTGCCGACACCGCCGCGGCCGGGCATGCTTCTGATGTAGCTCGCCAGCTCCCATTTCGAAACGCCGGGCACCTGGATGTCGGCGGCGGCGCAATACATGTGCAGCGAATTCTTGGCGCCGTTGGCGCGCCGGTTGCGGGCCGGGTCGCGATAGCCTGACGTCACCGTCATCTTGCGTCCGTAGTGGCCTTCGATCGTCTTCAGCACGCGCACCAGCGACGGCTTCAAGCAGGCCACATCGACGCTTTCGTTCTGCTTGAGCAGCCCGTTGGGCGCCAGCCGGGCCATGCCGGCGGCGGACGCAACCTGATAGGAGCCGCCGACTGGCCCCTCATCCTCGTTGAGGTCGACGTCGCTTTCGTCATCAATGCCGGACTTGCGCTTGATTTCGAACAGGGCTGTCTGACGCACGCCGGGCAGGGCGTCGCTACCAGTGATGTGGCCGCTGGTATCGCCGCCGAGCGAAGCCAACTGCACCGGCTTTGCCGTGGAATTGGCCGAGGCGAGCGTGATGATCGGCTTTGCCGCTTCCGATGCCGGTTTGGCCTGCACAGGGGGCTGCTCTCCCGATCGGGTGTTGATAAGGGGCGTCGCCGAGGCCGGCGTGGCGCCGAACATCGAGGCCAGGAAGCCTTTTTTCTTTGGTGCTTCGGCCTGGGGCATCTCGCCAGCCGTCACATAGACCGGGTTGTTCATGGCCGGAGCAGCTGTCGGCTTCTGCGCGTTTACACCGGCGTCGGCGGCTGCGATCTGCTGAGCAACCGTGTCGTTCTGCTGCGCCGTCTGTGCCTGCTGCGTCAGCGACTGCGGCGTGTTGCCGACGATCGTTTCGGCGCCGGCCGGAGTGGTCAGCGGAAAGGCGGCTGCGGGATTGGCCATCGGCACATAGGCGACCTTCTCGGGCAGCGCCGTATCGCTTGCCGTCATCACGGTCGTCTGCTCGGTCGAATCGGAAGTGACGGTCGCCTTGCCGCTGGAGGCAGCACTTATGTCCGATGCAGTGGCATTGTAGCCGGGCATTCCGACCGACATTGTCGGATCACCAGCCGAGGTGCAGGAGGCCAGAAGCAAGGAACAGAGCGCTGCCACAATGGCGCGGCGTTCTCCCTTTGCGAGGCTCCATCCTGCTGATTTCAAAGTCAAATTCCCCCTCGATGCCCGGTCGGTATCCTTGGCGCGGCACGCATACGTCGCTGTCAAGGTGACCTTTGTCTCCGATCCGGAAACGAGACCTGTGTCAAATCCGCAAGCCTGAAAGTATTTTTGCAGTGATTGCCAAATTAGGGCTGCTTGATGGTTGACGACACCATTTCGCCCGCTTTTACCGGCCCGTCAACTCACCAGACATTACAGTCCGTTACACACGCACCTTCACATAGGTACCGGGAGCATCCCCCAAGGTTTTCATATGCTTGCCGGGTTTGCGGGCCGGCACGCGAGTGTTGTCCTTGGCCTCTATCCAGCTCTGCCAGTGCGGCCACCAGGATCCTGGGTGGTCAGTGGCCTTGGCTACCCATTGGCCGAAGTCGCCCGTTGGCGTATCCCCGGTCCAGTATTGGTATTTGTTGGATGCTGGCGGGTTTACGACACCCGCGATGTGGCCCGATCCCGCCATCACGTACTCGACCTTGCCGCCGAAATATTTCGAGCCGAGAAATACCGAAAGCGCTGGCGCGATGTGATCTTCCTTGGAAGCGAGGTTGTAGATCGGGATGGTGATGTCGCCGAGCGAGACCGTGTGGCCCGCCAGCTCCATCATGCCTCGCGAGAGATTGTTCTCAAGATAGCAATTGCGCAGGTAGAAAGAGTGATTGGCCGCGCCCATGCGGGTCGAGTCGGCGTTCCAGTAGAGCAGGTCGAAGGGCAGGGGATCCTTGCCGCGCATGTAGTTGTTGACGACATAGGGCCAGATCAGGTCGCCCGAGCGCAGCATGTTGAAGGCGGTCGCCATCTTGGTGCCGTCGAGATAGCCCTTTTCGCTCATCGATTTTTCCACCGCGGCGACCTGCTCCTCGTCGACGAACACTTTCAGGTCGCCGGCATGAGTGAAGTCGACCTGCGTGGTGAAGAAGGTGGCTGACTTGATGCGGTCGTCGCCTTCTCGCGCCATCAGCGCCAGTGCTGCCGCCAAAAGCGTGCCGCCGACGCAATAGCCGATGGCGTTGACGTCGCGTTCGCCGGTGGCCTTCTCGACCGTGTCGAGGCCATATTGCAGGCCCTCGCGGATATAGGCCTCCCAACCCTTGGCGCCGTGGCGCTCGTCCGGGTTGATCCAGGAGATGACGAACACGGTGTGGCCCTGTTCGATCGCCCAGCGGATGAAGGATTTCTGGGGATTCAGATCAAGGATGTAAAACTTGTTGATCCATGGCGGGCAGATCAGCAACGGCCGCTTGAGCACCGTCTCGGTCGCCGGGTCATACTGGATGATCTCGGCGACATCGCTGCGGCCAACCACCTTGCCAGGGGTGGTGGCGATGTTCCTGCCGATCTCGAAGGGTGAATAGTCGGCCTGACGCAGCTTCAGGTCGCCTTTGCCGGCGGCGATGTCCTCAGCCAGCATCTTCATGCCGCGAACCAGGTTCTCGCCGTTCGAGGCGACGGTTTCGCGAAACAGTTCCGGATTGGTCAGGATGAAATTCGACGGCGAGATGGCGTTGGACACCTGCTTGACGTAGAAGCCGGCCTTGTGGCGGGTGTGCTCGTCCAGACCGTCGGCGTGCTCGACCAGATCGGCCGCCCAGCGCGAGGTGACGAGATAGGCCTGCTTGAGAAAATCGAAGAAGGCGTTGCGGCCCCATTCGGGGTCGAGGAAGCGCTTGTCGCCGCGCTCCGGCTTGACGGCGTCTTCGGTGGCTTCCGCGGCGTTGCTAGTGCGCTGAATGGCGTTGGCCCAGACCGTCATGTAGCCGGAGAACAACCGCGTCTGCGCTTCCAGCGCGCGTTGCGGATCGGAAAGCCAGTATTCGCTGAGCTTGGAAAAGGTCTTCACCATGTCGACAACCGGCTCGGCGACGTGATCGCGCACGTCGCCTTTTTCGCGCGGCTCGGCCCAAGCGGACGCCGCCTTGCCGGCCTGCTCGATCATGCGCGCCATGTTCAGAGCGAAGCGTTCCGGGTCCTTCACCAGATATTGCTCGACGGTCGAAGGCTCGTCATCTTCCGCTTTGCCCGAATCGGGTGTTTTGGACATGGTTGGCGGGGTTCCTCCCGAGGCCTTTTCTTGACATATTAACATGGGACATCCGACCGGGTCCAATCTCGCTTACCTCGGCTGCCAAGGAAACAATATGACGATTAATATTGGCGAGACTGTTTTTTTCGGTGCCGGACGTTTTTGCCGCATCGGCGCGTCGATCGTCCTCATGGGGATTGCCGGGTGCTCGAGCGCCAACACGAGCGGCCCGACGCCTATTGCTGCGGGGACGGGGCCGAAGGATACCGGCACCTTTCCAAACCTGAACATCAAGCCGCAAGTGGCGGCGCCGCAGTTCACCGAAGCCGAGAAGAACGCCAAGCTTGCGCAATTGAAGGCGGACGAGAACGCGCAGGCAGCCAAAGGCGGCGGTCCGAAGGTCGCCAACCAGGCGGCACTGACGGATCTCGCCAAGAAGCATGGCGACGAAACGCTGAAGCAGATCGAAGCCAAATGCGACCCCGCCCTCGACCCTACCTGCAAATAAGTATATAGCGCGCGCCCAATACCCCCTTTGCTGTCTGGAACTGCCATGGAAGAATTTCACAAGGTTCGCCGGCTTCCGCCTTACGTCTTCGAGCAGGTCAACCGGCTCAAGGCCAGCGCTCGTTCGCGCGGCGCCGACATCATCGACCTCGGCATGGGCAATCCGGACCTGCCCACACCCAAGGCCATCGTCGACAAGCTATGCGAGGTCGTGCGCGATCCGCGCACGCACCGCTATTCCTCGTCGCGCGGCATTCCGGGCCTGCGCCGCGCCCAGGCCGCCTACTACAACAGGCGCTTCGGCGTGAAGCTCAATCCCGATACGCAAGTGGTGGCCACGCTTGGCTCGAAGGAAGGCTTCGCCAACATGGCGCAGGCAATCACGGCGCCTGGCGACGTGATCCTGTGCCCCAATCCGACCTATCCGATCCACGCTTTTGGTTTCATCATGTCGGGCGGCGTCATCCGCTCCTTGCAGGTGGAGCCCGATGATGGCTTCATCCCGGCGCTTGAGCGTGGTGTCAAGCATTCGATCCCGAAGCCGTTGGCGCTGATCCTCAACTATCCGTCGAACCCGACGGCGCTGGTCGCTTCGCTCGATTTCTACAAGGATGTGGTCGCCTTCGCCAAGAAGAACGACATCATCATCCTGTCCGACCTTGCCTATTCGGAGATCTATTTCGACGGCAATCCGCCGCCTTCGGTGTTGCAGGTTCCGGGCGCGATCGACGTCTGCGTCGAGTTCACCTCGATGTCGAAGACCTTCTCGATGCCCGGCTGGCGCATGGGGTTTGCCGTCGGCAACGAGCGGCTGATCTCGGCCCTAACGCGGGTGAAATCCTATCTCGACTACGGCGCCTTCACGCCGATCCAGGTGGCTGCAGCGCACGCGCTCAACGGCGACGGCGCCGACATCGCCGAGGTCCGCGACATCTACCACAAGCGCCGCGACGTGATGGTCGATGCCTTCGGCCGCGCCGGCTGGACCATTCCGGCACCGGCTGCGTCGATGTTTGCCTGGGCGCCGATCCCGGAGCCGTTCCGGCATCTCGGCTCGCTCGAATTCTCCAAGCTGCTCATCGAACATGCCGACGTGGCGGTGGCGCCCGGTGTCGGCT
>NZ_RZRQ01000305.1:0-7145 GCF_003997785.1 Mesorhizobium sp. M7D.F.Ca.US.004.01.2.1
ATGGTATTCCGGCCCGACGCTGATCGAGCAGCTCGAAACCGTGTCGGTCGATGAAGCGGTGGTTGAATTGCCGTTCCGTTTTCCGGTTCAGTATGTCAATCGCCCCAATCTCGATTTTCGCGGTTTTGCCGGCACGATCGCGTCCGGCTCGGTTGCACCCGGCGACGAGGTCGTTGTCGCCAAGTCCGGCAAATCCTCGCGCGTCAAGCGGATCGTCTCCTATGGCGGCGATCTCGCCCAGGCGGCTGCCGGCCAGGCCGTCACACTCGTTCTTGACGATGAGGTCGAGATCTCACGCGGCAACATGCTGGTTTCGCCGGCCGCACGGCCGCAGGTTGCAGACCAGTTCGCCGCCAACATCGTCTGGTTCGACGAACATGCGCTGCTGCCCGGCCGCTCCTACATTCTGCGCACTGAGACCGATCAGACCAGCGCCACCGTCACCGATCTGAAGTACCGGATCAACGTCAACGACTTTGCCCATGAAGCGGCCAAGTCGCTCGAAATGAACGAAGTCGGTATCTGCAACATCTCGACGCGGACGCCGATCGCCTTCGATCCCTTCGCCGAAAACCGCATCACCGGCGCCTTCATCCTGATCGACCGCATTTCCAACGCCACGGTCGGCGCCGGCATGATCCTGCACTCGCTGCGCCGCGCCGAAAACATCCATTGGCAGTCGCTCGATGTCGGCAAGCACGTGCGCGCAGACATGAAGAACCAGCGGCCCGCCGTGTTCTGGTTCACCGGGCTGTCGGGCTCCGGCAAGTCGACCATCGCCAACCTGTTCGAAAAGAAGCTGTTCGCCACCGGCCGCCATACCTATATCCTGGACGGCGACAATGTCCGTCACGGTCTCAACCGCGATCTTGGTTTCACCGACGCCGATCGCGTCGAGAACATCCGCCGCGTCGCCGAAGTGGCGCGTTTGATGGCCGATGCCGGGTTGATCGTCATTGTTTCGTTCATTTCGCCGTTCAGCGCCGAGCGGCGCATGGCGCGCGAATTGATGGCGGACGGAGAGTTCATCGAGGTGTTCGTCGATACGCCCTTCGAGGAATGCGCCAGGCGCGATCCGAAGGGCCTCTATGCGCGCGCACTGAATGGCGAGATCAAGAATTTCACTGGCGTCGATTCTCCTTATGAAGCGCCGGAAAACCCCGAAATCCATCTAAAGACACTCGGCAAATCGGCCGAAGAGATGGTAGATGCCCTGGAACACTGGCTGAACGAGCGCGACATTGCCGAAGACCAATACGACAGCGGCGGCGGCATCTGACGACAGGCTGATGCTCGAAATCTTCGAGCGGCTGGCCTTGGCGGCCGGGCGCGAGGTGATGCGCGTGTTCCACGCCGGCTGCGCGGTCGACCGCAAGTCCGATTCGTCGCCAGTGACCGAGGCGGACCGTGAGAGCGAGAAGATCATTCTCACCGGACTGCGCGCCGCATTTCCCGACATTCCCTGCGTGGCCGAGGAGGAAGCATCCGCCGGCATCGTGCCGCCCGACCTGGCCGGGGCTTTCTTCCTTATCGATCCGCTCGACGGCACCAAGGAATTCGTCAACCGCCGCACCGATTTTACCGTCAACATAGCGCTGGTTCGCGATGGCGTGCCGGAAGTCGGCGTCGTCTTTGCGCCCTGCACCGGCCGCTTCTTTTCCGGTCTGCCGGGCAGGGCGGAATCTCTCGAAATCGATGGCGACTACCAGATCGTCGGCCGCCGGCCGATTTCGGTGAGAACAGCCGTGGCGCCGCTGGCCGTCGTTGCCAGCCGTTCCCACAACACGCCGGAGACCGAGGCCTATATTCGCGACTTGGGTGCCGCCGAAATCGTCTCGGTCGGTTCGTCCTTGAAATTCTGTCTTCTCGCCAGTGCCGAGGCGGATGTCTATCCGCGCTTCGGCCGCACCATGGAATGGGATACGGCGGCGGGCGACGCCGTGCTTCGCGCGGCCGGCGGCATGACGCGCACGCTCGATGGCCAGCCTCTGGTTTATGGCAAGCGCAGGCAAAGCGACGACGAGGACTTCGCCAATCCGCATTTCATTGCCAGCGGCAGGGCAGGGGTCAGCCCCGCCTGAGAAGGCCCCGCAGCCTACTCGGCTGCGGCCTGCGCTGAATTCGAGCCGATATAGTTACGGATCGTTTCGATGATGCGGTCCTGGTCGTCTTCGCTGAGATAGGGGTGCATCGGCAGACAGAGAATCCGCTTCGGCAGGTCTTCCGACACGGCAAGGCCGGTCGGCGTGCGCGGGTAGTCGCGATAAGCGACCTGGGCATGCAGCGGCTTCACATAATAGATGACCGACGGAATGCCCTTTTCGCCGAGATGCGCCTTCAGCCCGTCGCGCTTCGGCGTCTCGATGGCGTACTGCGCCCATGCCGAACGGCTGCCGTCCAGATTGCGGGCGGCGGTGACGACGTCGCCAAGCCCGTCGGCATAGCGCTTTGCCACCACTTGGCGGGCAACCATCTCGTCTTCGAGGATGGCCAGTTTCTCGATCAGGATCGCCGCCTGCAGCGTGTCGAGCCGCGAATTGATGCCAACGCGGACATTGTCGTATTGCGTTTCGCCCTTGCCGTGGAAAGCGAAGGATCTGAGCTGCTCGGCCAGCGCATCGTCATTGGTGAACATCGCGCCACCGTCGCCATAGCAGCCAAGCGGCTTTGCCGGGTAGAAGCTGGTCGAGCCGACCGCGCCGAACGAGCCGCACATCTTGCCGTCGAGCGAACCACCCATCGACTGGGCGGCATCCTCGATCACCATCAGCCCTTCGCGGTTGGCGATCGCCATGATCGCCTCGTAGTCGGCGGCAAGGCCAAACAGATCGACGGGAATGATTGCCTTGGGCTTCAGCCGGCCTTCCTTCTTGATCATGGCGATGGCCGCTTCGAGGCTGGCAACGTCGATGTTGTACGTATGCGGGTCGACATCGACGAACACCGGCTCGGCCTTGGCCAACGCCACCACTTCAGCGGTGGCGGCGAAAGTGAAGCTCGGCACGAACACCGCGTCACCCGGGCCGACGCCGGCCGCAAACAGCGGCAATAGCAGTGCATCTGTGCCGTTGGCGCAGGCCACGA
Source organism: Mesorhizobium sp. M7D.F.Ca.US.004.01.2.1 (assembly GCF_003997785.1). Lineage (NCBI taxonomy): Bacteria > Pseudomonadati > Pseudomonadota > Alphaproteobacteria > Hyphomicrobiales > Phyllobacteriaceae > Mesorhizobium > Mesorhizobium sp. M7D.F.Ca.US.004.01.2.1. The sequence continues at coordinate 3,085 of NZ_RZRQ01000305.1, forward strand.
CATGCTTGGTGCCGATATAGGCAGCGAGCTTGTTCTCGAATTCAGTGACTTGCGGGCCGAGAATATAGCGGCCCTCGTCGACGACACGGTCGATCGCGGCCTTCAGCCGGTCGCGGATTCGTTCGCGCTGCGCGCCAAGATCGATGAACTGCATGTCGGCCTCAAAACGGGTTAGCCAGATAACCGGCCGCTGGTACCAGAGTTGCGCCTGCCGAGAAAGCCGGGCAGGCAGAGCAGCGAATTGCCTAGGTGTCGCAGTCTGTTACCTGTATCTTCCGGCGTGTCTTCGCGAGATGCCGGAAATCCGGGCTTCGTCAGGCACAATCCTACCTCAATAATCCCTGGGATCGACCCTGCGAAACATAAAGTGATCGACCAGCTCAACCAATCCTCGGCAGGTTGCGGTCCGTTCAGACGATCTCATGCCGCCAGGGTGGGTTGGCGCCGGCCCGCGACACGGTCACCGCCGCCGCCTTGGCGCCAAGTGCCAGTGCCGTTTGAATGGCATCTTTCGACAGATCCGCGATTGCCGCCTTCGTCAGCAGGCCCTGCTCGTGCAGCGAGGCGAGGATGCCGGCGTTGAACGTGTCGCCGGCGCCGACCGTGTCGACCACCTCGACCTTTTCCGGCATCACCGTGACGGTGTGCTCCTTGCTGTAGCCGACGGCGCCTTCGCTGCCATGGGTGACGACGATCAGCTTGGGGCCGCGGTCCAGCCAGTTGCGGATGACATCCTCGTGCGAGCCGGCTTCGCCGAACCAGTTCAGGTCCTCGTCCGACAGTTTCACGATGTCGGCCATCGCCATCATGGCGCGGATGCGCCTGAGGTGCTTGGCCTTGTCCGGGATGAAGTTCGGCCGGATGTTGGGATCGAGCATCATGACGCGGCTTGCCTGCTCGCGCCGCATGAACTCTTCATAGGCGCCGCCGGCGGGCTCCGAGATCAGGCTGATGGCGCCAAACAGCATGGCCTCGATCTCGCTGCCGAGCTGCGGCAGGTCGTCGATGGTCAGCATGCGGCCGGCGGTGTTCTCGTCATAGAAGGTGTAGGTCGCCTGGCCGTTGGTGAGCTTGACGAAGGCCAGCGTCGTTGGCCGAGGCGAAGTGTGTGCGTAGGTGGAACTGACCTTGCTCGCCCCAAGCGCATCCCGGAACTGGCCGCCGAACAGATCCGAAGACAGGCCCGAAAAGAAGCCGGCCGGCGCGCCGAGCCGGCCAAGTGCGATCGCCGTGTTGAACACGGCGCCGCCGACATAAGGCGCAAAGGCCGGCTCGCCCGCTGTCGTCGTGCGCGGCAGCATGTCGATCAGGGCTTCGCCGCAGCAGAGGATCATGGCTTCCTGGTCTCCGGCGGATAGATCACGCCCTTGCGGATGATGATGTTGGCGTAGAGCCGCGGCTCGCTTGTCGCGACGATGGCATGCGCCGATTTGACCCGTGCATAGAAGTCGGCGCCGGCCAGCGCAACCACCTTGCGGCCCGGCGCGCGTTTGGCGCAGATCGCCTCGATTTCATGATGGACGGGATCGGCAAGCGAGGGGTCGCCCTTGACCGAGGCGCGAAACAGCGCCTCCGGCACGGCGTCATCCACCGGCAGCACGCTCAGGATTGCGTCGAGCACCGGGATGAGGTGGTGACCATCGGCTCGTACCAGCCGGGTTGCCTGTTGCTCGGCCGGATAGTTTCCGTCGACAAGGGCGATTTCGTCGCCATGGCCCATGCCGCGCAGGATCGCCAGAAGCTCTGGACCGAGCAGCGCCGGGATTCCGATCAGCATCAGGCGCTCCTGGAAATCGTCGTCGATCCGATCAGGAAGCGTTCGGATAGTGGCAGGCTGGCGCCGCCGAGCGCCCGGGCGTGAATGCCGACGGTTCCCTCGCGGACGGCGGGCAGCTTCAGGCCTTCGCCGTCGATCGTGGCGATGGCCGCGATGATGGCGTCAACCAGCCGGCGGCGCACCGCCTTCGGCATCCATCCGTCGATCACCGCCGCTTCGAAATCGATGACCGAGGATGCGGCGACGATGGCGTAGGCGAGCGCCCGCGAAGCGCTGGCGATCCAGTCGTCGAGCTCGGGTCCGATCTCGCCCCAATCTTCCGGCGATGTCCATAGATGCGAGGCCTCGACGCCGCGCGCATTGAGCGCCTTTTCGAGCATGGCGATGGACGCCACGTCGATCAGCTGGGTCGGTTTGCCGTCCGGCCCGGGCACGGGCATGGAGCCGAGTGCTCCGGCATTGCCGGTCGGGCCGCCGAAAAGCCGGCCATTCAGCACGATGCCGCCACCGGCAAAGGCGCCGATATAGAAATAGACGAAGTCACGCGCAGCCCCCGCCTGGCCGAAGACGAGCTCGGCGCCGCAAGCCGAAGTCGCATCGTTTTGCAAATAGACCGGAAAATCGCATTGCGCCTGGATGTCGGCCCTGATGTCGCGGTGGCGCCATTCGTCCATGACGTCGCGCGGGGCGCCGGCGGTATCGGCCCAGTTCCACAATTCGAACGGCATGGCGATGCCGAGTCCGGCGATGCGCTTGTCCTGTGCGGGCGTCAGCGCGCTGCGCATCTGCCGCATGCCGTTGCTGACGAAGTCCACCGTCTCGCGCGGCGCCGGGTAGCGGTATGAATGCTGCAGCATCGAGCGCACATTGCCGAGGAAATCGATCAGCACCAGTTCGGCGCTGCGGCGGCCGATCTTCAGGCCGATGAAGAAAGCGCCTTCGGGATTGAGCGCCATCGGGATGGAGGGCTGGCCGATCTTGCCGCGCAACGGCGCCTGGCGCAGCAGAAGGCTCTCTTCCTCCAGCTCGCGCATGATGACCGAAACCGTCTGCGCCGAAAGTCCGGTCATGCGGGCGATGTCGGATTTCGCCAGGCTGCCGTGCTGGCGCACCAGCGAGAGCACCAACCGCTCGTTGTGGTCGCGCATGCCGCTCTGGTTGGTGCCGCGGTGAATGAGGCTGTCATTCACCTCGGGCGAACCGTGCCTCGCAATGGCGGTTTCCACCCTGTTCCTCCCGTCGTTTCCCCTCAATGCTTTTGGGCCAGAATGGGTGAACGAAGCAAGGCTGTCAATAATAAATAAGAGTGATTTAATTATTGACAGAGGCTTCGGCCTAGTGTCTGTTGAGGCGGCGTCCGCGCTGGGAGAATATCGTGGATGCGCTGCAGGTGCCGGTTGGCCGGCATCGGAATGGTTCCACTGGGAGGAAAATCGTGACCAATACAAAACTATTGAAATCGACCGTGTTTGCCGCCGCGGCTCTGGGCCTGATGGCGTTTGCCTCGTCCGCATCCGCGGCCGGTGTCGGCGCCTGCCTGATCACCAAGACCGACACCAATCCCTTCTTCGTCAAGATGAAGGAAGGCGCGACCGCGAAGGCCAAGGAACTCGGCGTCGACCTCAAGACCTACGCCGGCAAGATCGACGGCGACAGCGAGAGCCAGGTCGCGGCGATCGAAAGCTGCATCGCCGACGGCGCCAAGGGTATCCTGATCACCGCGTCCGACACCAAGGGCATCGTGCCGACCGTGAAGAAGGCGCGTGATGCCGGCCTACTGGTGATCGCGCTCGACACGCCGCTCGATCCGATCGACGCGGCCGACGCGACCTTTGCGACGGACAATCTCGAAGCCGGCAAGCTGATCGGCGCCTGGGCCGCCGCCACGCTCGGCGACAAGGCCAAGGACGCCAAGATCGGCTTCCTTGACCTGACGCCGTCGCAGCCGACCGTCGACGTGCTGCGCGATCAGGGCTTCATGATGGGCTACGGCATTGACGTGAAGGACCCCAACAAGATCGGCGACGAGACCGATCCGCGCATCGTCGGCCACGACGTCACCAACGGCAACGAAGAGGGCGGCCGCAAGGCGATGGAGAACCTTCTGCAGAAGGACAACACCATCAACGTCATCCACACCATCAACGAACCGGCCGCTGTCGGCGCCTACCAGGCGCTCAAGGCTGTCGGCCTCGAAAGCCAGGTGCTGATCGTCTCCGTCGACGGCGGCTGCCCCGGCGTGAAGTCGGTGGCCGAAGGTGTCATCGGCGCCACATCGCAGCAA
>NZ_RZRQ01000306.1:0-7142 GCF_003997785.1 Mesorhizobium sp. M7D.F.Ca.US.004.01.2.1
CTCTTGAGGATCGGCAAGCCATTCTCGCCGGCAAGGATGAGATAGCCGCCTTCGCGAAAGCCGATATCGGCATCAGTGCCGAACTCCTCCTTCAGCCGCCGGAACAGCTTTAGCGTGAACTGTGACAGGCGGATATTTTCCGGAATGGAGAACTGCTGGCGGATCGAGGCCAGGGACAGCGTCGTCGCCGCATGGGCGAATTGCGGGTCGCGCTCGACCAGCGCGATCGAGCCGGAAAACCCTTCCTCGCGCAGATAATAGGCAACCGAGGAGCCGACGATGGCCCCGCCGACGATGACGATGTCGTAGCGCATTTTTTCTCCGATCCGGCCGATGGCATCCTTCACGCCACCGGCAGAATGATCTCGAAGCGCGTGCCGCGCTCGCTGTCAACAAGCCGGATCATACCATCATGCGCTTTCAGGAGGGCCAGCACGATGCCGAGGCCCATGCCGGTGCCGCCGGTAGAGCGCCGCGTGGTGAAGAACGGCTCGAAGATGCGCGCCCGGTTGCTGGGTGAAATGCCGGCGCCATCGTCGCTGACCAGGATGCTCGCCTTGCCACCGGCGCTCGCAGCGGCAATCGAAACCTGCGTCGCTCCGTGCCTGGCCGAATTGTCGATAAGATTAGCAAGCACGATTGCGGCGTTCTCGGCCGATATGCGCAAGGCCACATCGCCGCCGGCCTCGACGCGGACCGCCAGCCTGGTGTCGACGGGAAGCAGCGCCAGTGCCGCACCGATCGAGGTGCTTTCGCCGCTCGGCGCAAGGTTTTCGGCGCGCGCCAGATCGAGCAGGCGCCGCACCAGCAGATTGAGCCGCCCGGCATCGGTGACGATGTTGTTGGAAAAACGCCGCCGCTCCGTATCGTCCATCGCGCTGCCGGAATCACGCAGCAATTCGGCCGCGCCCTGGATCGCCGTCAGCGGCGATTTGAGCTCATGCGAGACATGGGTAGCAAAAGTCTGGATGCTGTCGGAGCGCGCCTGCAGTTTTTCGGCCATGTCGAGGAAGGCGGCGGAAAGCTCCGCCATCTCTCGAGTGCCGTGATGGTCGAGCGGCCGGATCGCCGCGCGATCGCCGGCGGCAATACGCTCCGTGCGATCGATCAGCGCATAGATCGGCCGGCTGACGGTGCGCAGGAAGACCAGGCCGATGAGCAGGGTACCGCCGAGAATGGCGATGGCCGCCAACGTCACCTTGCCGCGCTCGCCATAGAGATGTTTGATGATGTTGTTGGGCGTCCGCGACACATAGACCACGCCGGCGACCTGGCCATCGACGGCCACCGGCAAGGCGACGAAGACACGCACCCTGGTGCCGCGGCTGACCGAATAGAGCGGCGGCGCCGGCTGGTCGGGGATGCGCAGCCTGAGCGCGCTGGCATAGCGGCCGGCAAGTGCGGCGCGCACCTCCTCGACCTCGCCAAGCGACTGCCCAACCTCGTCGCGCCCGGCAATGACAACGCCCCGGGGATCGAGCAGCCGGAAGCCGGCCAGCGTGGTTTTCTGCGTGGCGTCGAGAATGCCGGACAGGCGCGCGCCGATCGCGGCGAAGGCGGGATCGGCGGTGCCTGGCATGGCCGCCGGCCGAGTGGGCAGGACATGATCGGAAGCGAGATCGAGTTGCGGCTCGATCGGCCTGTACAGCGGGTCAGGATTGACGCTTCGGCTTGAATCCCCGCTTGGCCCCGGCATCGGCGCACCGAGTTTTTCCGCGGCAATGCCGGCGTCACGCACATCCTGCGCATAGATGGCGGCGACGGCCGCCCCTTGCGCGATCAGCTCCGCTTCGGTCTGGCGGATCAGCTGATTCTCATAGAGCCGGAAGAAGAACAGGCCGACCAGCGGCAAGGCCATCACCAGGATCAGGATGGCGACGACGACCGTGGCGAGGCGAGGCCGCCATTTGCGGCCGATCCATTTGCTCGTCAGCCGCATCGGCCGAGCCGGAAGCCGACGCCATGCACCGTCTCGATGACATCAGGGCAACCCACTGCTGCCAGCTTGGCGCGGATGTTGCGGATATGGCTGTCGACGGTACGGCCGGCGACATGGATCTTGCCGGCATAGGCGCTGGCCATCACCGCGTCGCGGTCGAGCACATGCGCCGGCCGCGCCAGAAACCCTTTCAGGATCGAGAACTCTATCCCCGTCAGGGCAAGCGGCTTGCCGTCGAAGCTGGCGGCATGGCTGGCCGGCGCCAGAGCCAGTTTGCCGTGCGAAAACTGCCTGTCGTCGGCCGGTTCGGGCACCGCCGGGCGCGCGCGCCGCAGGATGACGTTGACGCGGGCGACCAGCTCGCGCGGGCTGAACGGTTTTGTCACATAGTCGTCGCCGCCCATTTCGAGCCCGAGGATGCGGTCTATCTCCTCGTCGCGCGCGGACAGGAACAGCACCGGCACATCGGATGTGTGCCTGAGCCGCCGGCAGACCTCCAGTCCGTCCATCTCCGGCATGCCGATGTCGAGCACGACCAGGTCGGGTGTGCGCCGTCCGATCGCTTGCAGGGCAGCCGCGCCGTCGGCCACACCTTGCGTCTTCATGCCAGCCTTCTCCAGCGCAAAGCAGATCACCTCGCGGATGTGCGGATCATCGTCGGCGACGAGGATATGATGCGGCATGGATCAGTGGCCCGGCATGTGGGGTTCGATACGATCAGGAACCACGAACGGCCCCTTGCTGTCGAGATATCCGAGCAGCCGCCAGTCGCGAAAGCTCCAGGCCCGCCAGTTCTGCTGGACGGCGCGGTACCAGCCTTCATCGCTGCCGCGCCGCTCCGCCAACTCACGAACAACCGGATTGTTGGCGGCAGCCGTCCGGCTCTGATGATCGAGGAAGCGGTCGAGCGCCGGAAACGCGCCCGGGCCGAGCGAGCGCAGATACCAGGCGTCGAGGGAAATGCCCTGGCCGGTCATTTCGAAGGAATGGTCGACATTGTAATTGGCGATCGTTGCGGCGAAATTGATGAAACAGCCGGCATAAAGCGTCAGAGATAACGTCAGAAGATTGGCGGACAGCAGCCATTCGTTGGATTTTCCCAGCGCGATGCGGGCAATGATGAGGACAAGGCCTGATGCCACCAGCCCCATCCAGACGAAGGCGGCGACGCGCCAGTAGGTCAGCGCATAGATGCCGATATAGAGGTCGAGCCGCAGGATCGACGAGATGACCAGCATGATGTTCTGCGCCACCCAGGCATAGACCAGCCGGCGGATGAGCGGATCGGCCGATGTCTCGCTGCCCGGCCGCAGCGCCGCCAGCACGAAGCCGGCGGCAAGCAGCGCGGTGACGATCAAGGGATAGGCGCCGCGATGCGCGTAGGCGGCGTAGCTCAGCCCGTCGGGAAGCGCCACCCCACCCCACAGATAGGTGGCGTCGAGCGCCGTCTGCAGCGCAAACAGGATGTTGAAGACAATAAGCGCGCGAAGGATGGCAGCCTTGCCGAACAGCATGTCCTCGATGGTGGTGACGGTTCTCTCGGCTTGGATGCTGGCGGCCGGCGCCGCGCGCGGGATGCGGCGAACCAGGCGCGGCACCCGTGGCCGCAGAAAAGCCCAGACACCGGCGAGCACGAACAGCCAGAAGGCAATCCGCGCAAGCTGGATGAGATCGAGCAGTTTCAGAAGGTCGATCAGCGACAGCCAATAATCGATGACCGGATTGGCGGCACCGAACAGCGCCAGGAAGACCGCGCCCAGTGTCAGCGGCATCACCCAGACGGCGATGGCGGCGAGGCGGACGCGGCGCCGGCCGAAGCGGCGCGCCGTCTTGCGCCAGCGGATGAAATCACTGGCGAAGCGGAACGGCGCCGCCAGCCCGAACAGCGCGATCTGGCCGGCAATGCGGGCGATGCTGTGCCGCAGCCGCCCGCTCAGCGAAAGCGCGAAAACGACTAGCGCCGCCAGCGCAGTTGACACCGACAAGGCGCTGACGGTCTCGGCGAGCGGCAGCAGCGCGACAAGCAGGGCGATGGGCTTGAGCCAGACCCTGCCATCGCTGAAAGCCGCCGGATGCACGGCGACGACCGCGGCGGCAATCACGAGGGCGAACAGGAAAACCGTGATCCCGGCGGGCTGGCCGTAGAACAGAAAATCCGCCAGCGCGACCAGCAGGGCGGCAACGCCAAGGCGGCTGCAACAGCTCGGTGCGGCGGAGAACAACGCTGTCATGACCTGGCTTTCCTGATGACGTTCCGCCGGATTGCCGGCGGGCTCTTGCGGACAAAGGGGATGAGGATCGCCGTCGGATTCGCGCGCGGCGGATCGGCCAGCCACCAGCCTTCGCTGCGCAGCCGATGAGGCAGACGGGGTTTTGCTCGCTTTTGCATGCCGCCTGTCTCGCAGGCCGGCGGGGAGATCGCAGGGCGGATCCGAGGAGGTTTTCCGCAAGCGTGTGCAGTTTTCGTGCAGAGGCCAGAGCTGGCAGGCCCCCTCTGTCCTGCCGGACAGCGCCCCCACAAGGGGGAGATCGAGCCTTAATGCACGCGCTTGCCTCCACCAACCACACGCGGCATAGATCACCTATGGAAACCTATCGCCCGCGCCGCTCGGTGCTCTACATCCCGGCATCCAACGACAAGGCGCTGGCCAAGATCGCGCAGCTTTCCTGCGACGCGGTCATCATCGACCTCGAGGATGCCGTCGTCCCGGCGGACAAGATCGCCGCGCGCGAAAAACTGGCCGGCATTTTCGCCAACCGACCGGTTGCCGACCCTATTGGCAAGCGCTGCGAGATGGTCGTGCGCATCAATGCGCTGGCCAGCGAATGGGGCGCCGACGACCTGCTGGCCGCGGCAAGCTGCGAACCCGACGGCATCCTGTTGCCCAAGGTCGACACGCCGCGCGACCTGCTCGAGGCCGGCGATGTGCTCGACGACAATTTTGCCCTCGACAGCGTGAATCTATGGGCGATGATCGAGACGCCCAAGGCGCTTCTCAACATCGGCGCCATCGCCGAACTTGGCCGCGACCCTGCCTCTCGATTGGCTTGTTTCGTTGCCGGAACGAATGATCTGGTCAAGGGCACCGGTGTGCTGGCGACACCGGACCGGCGCTATCTCGTGCCATGGCTGATGCAGATGGTGCTGGCCGCGCGCGCCGGCGGCATCGACATGCTCGATGGCGTCTCCAACGATTTTCGCGACCTCGACGCTTTCGCCCATGAATGCACCGAGGCGGCGGCCATGGGGTTCGACGGCAAGAGCCTCATCCATCCGGCCCAGGTCGAAGCCGCAAACCGTGCCTTCGCTCCATCCAAGGAAGCGGTGGCCGAGGCCCGCCTGGTCAAGGATACTTTCGCGCTGCCGGAGAATGCCGGCAAGGGCGTGATCGCGCTGAACGGCAAGATGGTCGAGCGGCTGCACCTGGCGCAGGCCGAAAAACTGCTGGCGAAGGCCGCCGCCATCGGCGCATGATCAAGCATGATCCCGAAAAGTGGGAACCGGTTTTCTCGGACAAACGGTCCGTTTGTCCAGAGATCATGCTAAACTAAAAATCGGCTAAGGTTATTCACGACAGGACTTGAGACATGAAACTCTACCGCTTTCTGACCGGCCCGGACGACGCCAGCTTTTGCCACAAGGTGACGGCAGCGCTGAACAAGGGCTGGCACCTGTTCGGCTCGCCGACCTATGCCTACGACAAGAAAGCCAAGACGATGCGCTGCGGTCAGGCCGTGGTCAAGGATATCGACGGTCAGGAATACAGGCCGGATACCAAGCTGAGTGATTGGTAGATTTGCAAAGCGCCGGCGCAGGCTGTGTCGAGATTCAGGTCAGGCCGAGTCGAAAATGGTGGTGCCCGAGAACCGGAGCGGAGCGTACTTTTGGGTACGTGAGCACCGGAAGCGCAGGGGACCGCCATTTGCAGGCCGGCCTCACCTGAATATCGGCACAGCCTACTCCGCTGCCTCTTCGATCTTCTCCATGTCATCGTCCGACAGCCCGAAATGGTGGCCGATCTCGTGGATCAGCACGTGGGTGACGATGTCGCCCAGCGTTTCCTCGTTTTCGGACCAGTAGTCGAGGATGGCGCGGCGGTAGAGCGTGATGCGGTTCGGACCCTCGCCGGTCTGCGGATTCCAGCGTTCGGCGATGCCGCGCCCCTCGAACAGGCCGAGCAGGTCGAACGGCGTCTCCAGCGACAGATCGTCCATGATCTCGTCGGTCGGGAATTCGGCGATCTGGATGACGATCTCGCCGGTCAGCTTGCGAAAATCCTCCGGCAGATGGGCGTACGCCTCCAGCGCCAGGAACTCCATTTCGTCCATTGAGGGCGAGAGTTCGTCGTGCCAGGTGCGGGTCTTGTAGATGCGAGCCATGCTTTGTCCTTTGATCCCGGCATATAGGCTTTCACGCCGTGATCGGCAAATGAACGGGCTGATGCGCCTGCACCATCCAGGCGGAGAGGAATAAATTCCCCACGACTCCGCTTGACTCTTCCAGCACCCTCTGGAATCTATAGGAACATAACAGGAACAATTGTGAGTGGAAGCTGACCGTCATGGCGATGACCGCCGTGGCGCGGGAGACTGTTTTTGCCCTGCGCCGCCAGATCGCGAAAATCGAGGGAACGCTGCCCGAGCGCTTGGCTGCGCCGGCTGCCGCGACCTCCGATGCTGACGTCAACACCGATCTCACAATCGTCCGGCGCGGCATTGCCGCGGCGTTGCCGGATGCTTTCCTGCCCATCGGCGTCGGGCGCCTCGATGTCGCCCTGAGCGGCGGTCTGCCGAAGGCCGCCTTGAGCGAAATCCATGGCACGCAAACCCGCGATGCCGGGGCCGTCGCCGGTTTCGCCCTGTCGCTCACCAGCCTGATCCTCAAGCAAACGCCGGGGTTGCCGGTGCTGTGGATCGGCACCACGGAGATTTTCCGCGAGGCCGGTTTTCCCTATGCCCGGGGGCTTCACGGCTCGTTCGGCATCGGGCCGGAGCAATTGCTGTTTTCCGAGGCGCCCCGACTTGTCGATGCGCTGTGGGTCGCCGAGGAGGCGGCCCGGATGACGGCGCTCGCCGCGGTCATCCTGGAAATTCGCGGCAATCCGCAGCGGCTGGACCTGACCGCGACACGCCGGCTGCATGCAAGGGCGCAAGGGGCCGGCCGGCCGGTGTTCCTGCTGCGGCAGGCTGCCGAGCCCGAGCC
>NZ_RZRQ01000307.1:0-7113 GCF_003997785.1 Mesorhizobium sp. M7D.F.Ca.US.004.01.2.1
TGCCGTCGGCGCTGACGACATTGAAGGTGTCGGTGTAGGTGGTGCCGGCGACGAACTCGTCATGGGCGGAGGATGCCGTGTAGGTCCAGTTGCCGTCGGCATCGAGGTCGAAGGTGCCGTAGCTGCCGGCGGCAGCCACCTGGGGCACGAAGTGGGGATCGCTGTCGACATCGGAGATGGTGAGCGTGCCCGACGTCGAGATGTCGACGGCCGAGTTGGTCTCGGTCAGATTGACCGAGGCAGACGAGAGCACGGCCGCGTCATTGGTGCCCAGGATATCGATATGCACCGAGGTGTGAGTGCCGTCGGCACTGACCACGTCGAAGTTCTCGGTGTAGTGCTGGCCGCCAACGAATTCATTGTGAGCAGAAGAGGCGGTGTAGGTCCAGGCGCCGGCCGCATTGATGGCGAAGGTGCCATAGGTTCCAACGGTTGCGGCCTGGGCGACGAAGGTCGCCGGGTTGTCGACGTCGGAGATGGTCAGCGTGCCGGAGGTGCTGATCTGCGCCACCGTGTTGCCTTCGGTCAGGTTGCGCACGTCGGCCGACAGTACGGCCGCGTCGTTGGTGCCGTGGATGGTGACGGTGACCACCTGGGCGGTGCCGTCCTGTGTGTGGACGGTAAAGGTCTCGGTGAGATTCTGGCCGACGTTGAGGCCCTGCACTGCCGCATTGTTGTTGTTGAGTGTGAAGGTCCAGACACCACCCGCGGTCATCTGGTAGGTCCCGTAGCCATGATCGCCCGCGGTTCCCGCCGCGACCGCCTGGAACGTATTGGGCGTATTGTCGACGTCAGTATCTGTCAGAGTGCCGCTCACCGTTGGCGTCCCGGGGATGGCATTGGCGACACCGCCAGCCTCGATGACCGCGCCCGTTGAGACGCCGGAAATCACGGCCGCATCATTGGTGCCTTGAATGTTGACCGACACGCTGGCCCAGCTCAGCGTTCCGTTGCCGAGCTTGATCGCATAGGTGAAGGTCTCATTGAGATGGTCGTTCGGACCCATGGCCTGCAGGCTGGTGAAGCCATGCGCCGCCAGATATCCGCTAAGGTCCATCTCGACCTTGCCGTTGTTTATGCGGATGGAAACCCCGACACCGATGCTTTCCCAGGTTGAAATGCCGGCCGTCTGAAAGTCCTGAGTCGTCAGGTCAAGGGGCGCGTATTGCTTCGTGGCCGTCGACGCGGAAATCCCGTCGTCCACCGAAAAGAGGGACTTTGCGTTTCCACCCTGATCGTTTGCCATCACATCGAGAACTATGATGGTTTGCGAACCCGAAGCGAGGACGGCCGTATCCTCGGTTAAATTGAAAACGTCATCATTCGCCTGCGGCGTGTTGGAGAAAGACGCAGTGGTTCCACCGGCATCGGCGATTTTAGAAGCCATTTTCAACCCCCCTTGTTTAAGAACAGATGCCCCATCTGTTTATCGACAGTACTGAACGACCGGCTGCCTCCAGCCGAAGAATAGCCGCGCGATCGGTGTGCGAATTCGGGGAGGCATCAATTGTCAGCGCCATCCAGACAAGCCACCGCTTTGCGAACAACCCGCTTGAGCTGGCTATTCACGGATGGATGGTGGCTCGATAATGATGGCTGCGACGACTTTGGTCGCCGCTGCTTCTCCCTACCCCAATTGCATCGTCTTAACTCGTTGGTTGCCGATCACGAGTTTTAGAAAGCCCTTATATTAGGGGATTCTTAACCCTACCGGAGGGGGAGCGTCAATGGCCAACTTGACGGAACAGTTAATAGTCGAAGTCAAAGTCAAAGTATCCGCAGCGGTCCTACTGGCCGGCTGGAGTTTTCCCGCCACACGGGTAAATGAACGGGCGGGTAGGTTTGCAGACCGAACATCGCCAGCATTGGAGCTACGGCAATCGTCCAGACGTCTGCCCGGCGATTCGCGCGAAAGCTCGGACAAGCCTTTCCGGTGCTTGGGGCAAAGGCGCCGGCCGGGCGAACGGATCAATCCACCAGCCTACAGCGGAGCAACGCTGCGTGTCGCGGTCAAGCTGCACTGACAGCAGGGGACAGGTTGGGACACTGTCCGGACGGCAAGGTTGGCACCGCTGGACAAGACGCACACGCCCTGTCAAGACGCTGCTAGCTAACTGCCTGATTATATTGCGTAAATAGTTGGCTGGGGAACCTGGATTCGAACCAGGACTAACGGAGTCAGAGTCCGTGGGTCTACCGTTAACCTATTCCCCAGCAGGCACGGTCATGAACCGTGCGGGCCGAGCGACCGGAGCCGCTTGAGCGCTGCCTTGTAGCCGCCGGTGGAAAATAGTCAAGCCTGCCCGACAGTTCAACCGCAACCTTTTGTCTTCCGGGTTCAGGCGTCACGTTTCAAACGCTGGGCAGGGCCTCCAGCCCAATCGCACGTCTCAACTCTCCGTCCGGCTGAACTGCGAGCGTTCGAAGAACAGCACGACGCCCAGACCCAGAATCAGCGGGATGATCAGGTAGAACAGCCGGAACACCAGCAGCGCCGCCAGCACACCGACCGGGTCCATGTCGGACAGGCCGGCGAGGAACACTACCTCGAACACGCCGAGGCCGCCCGGTGCGTGCGAGATCTGCGCGATCGAGAAGGAGACGAGGAAGACGCCCAGCACGACGAAATAGCCGGGATTGTGGGCTTCGGGCAGGGCAAAGAAGATGATCGCGGTGGCCGCCAGCAGTTCGATCGGGCCAATCAGCAGCTGTCGCGCGACGATCGGCAGCGCCGGATAGTGCAGCTGAAAGCCAGCGATCTTCAGCGGGCGCAGGTGCAGCCAGCTGCCGAAGATGTAGGCGGCGACCAGAATCAGCATTGCGATGCCCGCTGCCTCCGACAGGCCGTGATGGGCGATGCCGGAAAACCGGTCGAGAATCTGCGGCTCGAAGACCAATACGAGGCCTGAGGCGAGAATCGTCGACAGCACAAAGGTGATCCAGCAGACGGCCACCAGCACACCGATATCCTGGCCGGTCAGGCCCCTGGTGCCGTAGGCGCGGTAGCGGATGACGGCGCCGGAAAACACCGAACCGCCGATGTTGTGCGACAGTGCATAGGTGGTGAAGGAGCAGAGCGTGACGAACAGCCACGACACGCGCTTGCCGATGTGCAGGAGCGCGATGTGGTCGTAGCCGGCGAGCGAGGCATAGGCGATGACCGAACTCACGGCCGCGAGAATCCAGCCGCGGGCAGGGATAGCAGTGATGCCGTCCCAGACATCGTCGAGCGAAATGCCGCGCAGTTCGTGCCAGAGCAGCAGCAGTGAGAAGATCACCGCCGCGATGCCGACGACCGGCCAGAAATAGCGTCTCCAGTTCATTGCCTGACTGCCATGCGTTGCGGGTCCGCTTCCTTTTCTGTTGGTGATGGGAGGAGACCGGTCGCGCCGGATTCTTCCGCTCATTTCAGAAATGCCTCATTGAAGCCGGCTATTCAACTGCGAACGTTTTTCACCGCGACTACCGGCAAGCTTTGTCCGTGTTGCAAAATGAATGCGAGCCGGCAGGGGCTGCGCGTAGCAATCCAGGCTTGCGAATACATTACGCAATGCTGCCGAAACGACGGTTTGCTGGCCCAGTCGGCAAAATTCGGCACGCGGCTCTTGGTGATCGGGCGCGGCACTGTTAGTCTGGCGGCAACTTAAAACACTGAAGCGCCTGCTGCGTCCGTTATCGGTTCGCGCGGCGCCGGAAGGAACGACAGTGGAAGACCACGACACCGGTGCCGGCGCGCCGGAGGTGGGCGTGTCCAGCGCTTCCCAGGGACCATCTGGCCCGGGAACTGCCAGCTGGCAGCAACGCCGCCCGACGGAGCCCCGCTCCGCAGACGGGCAGGCGGGCGACGCGCCCCAGAAGGGCAAGCCCAAGAAGCGGCGCAAGCGAAGGCGCGGGCGCAAGGTTTTTGCGCGCGATGAAGTGCGTCCCACGGAGAATCGATCGCCGGCGCCAGGCAAAACCGGTGCTCCGGCGGTGGAAGCGCACAGGCCGGCGGAATCGGTGGCCTCGCCCGCCGCTGCGGTGGCGCGGCCCGAACAGGGCACCCGTCGGCCGCCAGTGTACGAGCTTCCGGTGTTTGCGGCGCTTGACCTCGGCACCAACAACTGTCGGCTGCTGGTTGCCGTGCCGACGCGGCATGGCCAGTTCCGCGTCATCGACGCCTTTTCGCGCATCGTCCGGCTGGGCGAGGGGCTCACCGCCAATGGCCGGCTCGGCCAGCCGGCGATGGATCGCGCTGTCGAGGCGCTGAAAATCTGCGGCGACAAGCTGCGCAACCGCAAGATCCGAAAAGCCCGGCTGATCGCCACCGAAGCCTGCCGCACGGCCGACAACGGCGTCGAGTTCCTCGACCGCGTCGAACGCGAGGCCGGCCTGAAGCTCGAGATCATCGATCGCCAGACCGAAGCGCGGCTGGCGGTTTCCGGCTGCGGTTCGCTGGTCGAGCGCGACACGCAAGGTGTCGTGCTGTTCGACATCGGCGGCGGCTCATCCGAGATTGCGTTGATCGACCTCGCCGGCCGCCGCTCGCCAAGGCTCGCCAACCACATCGTGTCGTGGACCTCGCTGCCGGTCGGCGTCGTCTCGCTGGCCGAGCGCTTTGGTGGCCGCACGGTGACGCGCGAGATCTTCGCCGCCATGGTCGACGACGTCGCCGGCCGGCTGGCCAGCTTCGACGGCCGCGACCGGCTGAGCCATCTCAAGGCCAGCCCGAATTTCCATCTGCTCGGCACGTCCGGAACGGTCACGACGCTCGCCGGTGTTCACCTCGACCTCGAGCGCTACGACCGTCGCCGTGTCGACGGGCTGTGGATGGACCGCGACAGCGTCGACCGCATGGTCGAAAAGCTGGTCGGCTGGGATTTCCAGCAGCGCTGCGCCAACCCTTGCATAGGTGCCGATCGCGCCGATCTGGTGCTGGCCGGCTGTGCTATCCTCGAAGCGATCCGCGCGGTGTGGCCGTCGGAGCGACTGCGCGTCGCCGATCGTGGCCTGCGCGAAGGCATATTGAGCGAACTGATGGCCGATGACGGCGTCTGGCGCAATGATGGACGTGGCAGAGCATGATCCCGAACCTCAGGACCGCGTTAGCGAAAAGTGGCGACCGGTTCTCGGAAAAGGTCATGCTCAGACAAGAAGGCATGAACCGGTTTTCGCTGGAAATGATGCTCGGACAAGAAATCAGGCAATGACCAAGAAACCGGAAAAACCAGGATCAGCCAGCATTCGCGTGCTGAAGACGCGGATCAAGAAGAAGAGCGGCCTGAAGGAATCGTCGCGCCGCTGGCTGCAGCGCCACATCAACGATCCCTATGTCCAGCGCTCCAAGGCTGACGGCTATCGCTCGCGCGCGGCTTACAAGCTGATCGAGATCGACGACAAACATCATCTTTTGAAGCCCGGTATGAAGGTGATCGACCTCGGTGCGGCTCCCGGCGGCTGGTGCCAGGTCGCCGCCGCGCGCACGAAATCGACGGCCGACAAGCCGCATGTCATCGGCATCGATTATCTGGAAATGGACGCTGTGCCCGGCGCGCCGGTGCTGTTGATGGATTTCCTCGATCCGCTGGCGCCGCAAAAGCTGGCCGAGGCGCTGGGAGGCGATCCGGATATCGTGCTGTCCGACATGGCCGCACCGACCACTGGCCACAAGCGGACCGACCATATCCGCACCATGCATCTGTGCGAGGTGGCGGCCGACTTCGCGCTGTCGGTGCTGAAGCCGGGCGGGCATTTCCTTGCCAAGACCTTCCAGGGCGGCGCCGAAAACGAGCTGCTCTCCATGCTCAAGCGCAACTTCCGCTCGGTCCATCACGTCAAACCGCCGGCCTCACGCGACGAATCGGTGGAACTCTACCTGCTGGCGAAAGACTTTAAGGGGCGGGAGCCGTCGTCAGCCGGATCGGAACGTCCGGAGGGCGAGCCCGAAACGTAAGCCGCATCAATTGCCGGGCGGGCTTACCGCTTCCAACGTCTTGGGCGTGGTCAATCGACCATGTCCGGAGACAGCGTTGCCGGCATCGGGCGCCAGCCGCATGAACGACAGGGACGCGGCGGCGGAAATCACCGCGACGACGAAGAACGCGGTGTGGAAATCCGCCAGCGTCAGTGACCTGTCGTTCAGGCTTGTGGACACTTCCAGGATGCCGCCGGCCACCGCCACGCCAAGCGCGATCGACAGCTGCTGGAAGACGGCGGCAATCGGCGTGGCTTTGCTGGTGTCTTCAGCTGAAACCTCGGCGTAGGCGAGCGCATTGACGCCGGTGAAGAACATCGAGCGGATGAAGCCGCCGACGAGCAGCATGGCCAGCATCAAGAGATAGGGTGTGTCGGGCGTGAACAGTCCGTTGATGGCGATCGAGGCCGCGGCGACCAGCGAACCGACAACCAGCACGCGGCGGAAGCCAGCGACGCGGAAGATCAGTGCGGTGACGAATTTCATGCCGATGGCGCCGATCGCCGAGACGAAAGTGATCATGCCGGACTGGAACGGCGTCAGCCCGAAGCCGATCTGGAACATCAGCGGCAGCAGGAACGGCACCGCGCCAATGCCGATGCGGAACAGCCCGCCGCCAAGCACCGAGGAGCGGAACACCTGGTTGCGGAACAGTTCGAGCGCCAGCAGCGGGTTTTTGGCGTGGCGCGCATGCAGCAGATAGAGCGCGCCCGACACGAGGCCAACCGCTACGGTGATGACACCGACGATTGGCGGCAGATAGGGCAAGCTCACCACTGACAGGCCGAACACCACGCCGGATGCCGCCAGCCCGCTCAGCACGAAGCCGATGAAATCAAGTGGTGGGGTCTGCACGGGTTCGGTCTTCGGCAGGAAACGCGTCGCCAGCCAGATGCCGACCAAGCCGATCGGCACATTGATCAGGAAAATCCAGTGCCAGGTGAAATAGGTGGTGATGAAGCCGCCGACGGGCGGCCCGACCAGCGGCCCCACAAGCGCCGGAACGGTCAGCCAGGACATTGCCGCGACGAGTTCGCTTTTCGGTGTTGCGCGCACCAGCACCAGCCGTCCGACCGGCGTCATCATGGCGCCGCCAATGCCTTGCAGGAAGCGCGAGACCACGAAAGCCGGCAGCGAACCGGAGAGCGCGCAGGCGATCG